>NZ_JBEOXI010000727.1:0-1606 GCF_040296465.1 Streptomyces sp. NPDC002130 | reverse complement strand
CTCGCACACTCCGATGACCCGGGGACCGACTCGGCCCCCCGGACCGCAGCGGCCCGCCTCGCAAACCCCGGGGACCCGGGGAACGCTTCCGCCTCGCGGACCCCAGCGGCCCACGGTCTCGCGGACGCCGCGGACGCCGCGGACGCCGCGGACGCCGGCGGTGGCCCCTGGGCGGATCCGCGGGAGCACCGCGGGGCGACGGTCCGCGGTGTTCCGGCCACCGGAGGCGCCACGCAGGACCGTTCCCTGCCGGTTTCCGGGGTGCGGGCCGGTGGGGTGAACATTCCCTACGGCGGAGCCGAGTACTCGGGGGACGCCTGGGCGTGGGTCCGGGCCGGGGACCGGGTGACGTTGATGCTGGCGGACGGGCTGGGGCACGGGCCGGAGGCCGCGCGGGCCTCGTCCGCCGCGGTCACGGCGCTGCACCGCTGGGCCCACCTCTCCCCCGCCGAGTCGCTGCAGCGGCTTCACGACGCGCTGCGGGGCACGCGGGGCGCGGCCGTCGCCCTGGCCCAGCTCGACCTGACCGCGGGGCGGCTGCGGTTCGCCGGCATCGGCAACGTCGGGGCGCGACTGCGCACCGACGGCACCTGGCACCCCCTGCTGTCGCGGCCCGGCATCGTCGGGGTCCACCGGCCCGGCACCCTCCGCGAGGAGGAGGCCGACTGGGTGGGCGACCCGATACTCATCCTGCACACCGACGGCCTGCCCAGCCGCTGGACGCCGCCGTCCGACCCCGGTCTGCCCGCCACCGACCCGGCCGTGACGGCCGCCGTGACGATACGTGACGCCAGCAGTCCCGCCCGACCGGTGCGGGACGACACCGCCGTGGCCGTGCTGACCTCGAACCCGCCGGAACGCCCATGATGCGCACTTGGCAGATCACCACCGTCACCGACGCGGCCCGCGCCCGCATCTCGCTCGCGCGCCTGGCCGCCGCGTACGGTGTGCCCACGGTCGAACGGACCCGGCTCGCCGCCGACCTCAGCGCCCACCTGCGGCAGTGCCTCACCAAGGGCGGCACCTGGCGGCTCACCATGGACCTTGCGGGCTCCCCGGACGAGGAGGGCCTGCTGCACGTCGTGGTGACTCCGTCGCCGGAGGCGTGCGCCGCCGGGGAGCCGCTCTGGGAGGTCACGGTCCCCTGTCCCGAGTCGGCCGAGGCCACCGAGGACGGCACCGTCCCCGACGACCCGGCCGCCCTGTCGGAGGCCCTGCTCGGCGCCGACGAGGACACGGCCGTGGTGCTGGACAAACTCACCGAGCAGGAGGACCTGGTCCTCTTCCACCGCGAGGAGCTGCACCAGACCAACCAGGGCGTGCTGGCCCTGCACGCCGAGCTGGACGCGGCAGGGCGGGCCCAGCGCGAGGCCTTCGCCGCCGAGCGCAGCGCCCGCAACGAGGCGGAGAGCGCCCGGCGCAGGCTGACGTTCCTCGCGGACGCGAGCGCGGTGCTGACGGCGTCGCTCAACCACGAGGAGATCGTGCGCCGGCTGCCGGACCTGCTGGTGCCGGAGTACGCGCGCAGCGTCGACGTCTGGCTGTTCGACCACGAGGAGGACAAGCACCGGTCGGCGCCCCATCCGGCCGCCGCGGTGGTCGCGGC
>NZ_JBEOXI010000726.1:0-1608 GCF_040296465.1 Streptomyces sp. NPDC002130 | reverse complement strand
AATTCATCGTCCACGAACCTCCCGTACCCAGCGGGGCAACCCTTCGACCACTACTGAACTGGATGGAGGAGAATCTCGGGGAGCAGCTCGACATCACGGCGATCGCGGCCAAGGCAACGATGAGCACCCGCACGCTCAACCGCCGGTTCCAGGAACAAATCGGTACGACGCCGTTGCAGTGGCTCCATCACGCGCGGCTCCGCCAAGCGCAATTTCTGCTCGAGACTACCGACCACTCGATCGAACGTGTTGCGGGACAAGTCGGGTTCAATGCCGTCACGACATTCCGCGAACGCTTCCGAGACCTGGTCGGTACCAGTCCACAGCGATACCGGACGCAGTTTCGAACGTCGCGGTAGTCGACCTACTTCTCACTCTGTCTGCTCACCATCTCCGAGATCCAGATCGGCGCAAACGGCGAGGTACAGTTCGGCGGAGTCGGGTAATCCTCGAGCACTCGCAGACGCTCACCGATGTCGATTGCGCGGGCCCGGAACTCGGCATGTTCGATCCCGATCTGAGCCAGGCAGTGGTTCATCGCCCATTGCAGGCGATCAGGAGCATCCTTCATCTCCGCCTCGATGACGTCGAGCAATCCTGAAAGATCAAGTCCCTCAGGCTTCTTCGCTACGCGCTCGGTAGTCAGGGCCCAGCCGGCGCTCGCAACCACAGGATCGGAGTCTGCGGTCCAGGCCACCCGCAATTCCTCCGCGTGCGGGTTCTTCTTCACCACGTAGTTGACGAGCCAGTCCTGCACCTTGGGAGTACGGGCCTCACGCAACATGACGTCCAACTGGTCACGCTCGAACACCTTCGGGCGGCAGATCAGAAGGGCAAGCAGTCTCGCTGCGGTGTCGCCCGTTGCCCAAAGCTGTTGTGCGAGTTCCTGCTGAGTCTTCAATCGCTTCGCAACAGCGCGCAGCTTTGAAAGGTTCACACCGTGATCGTCACCGTGTTTCTCGTTCACCGCGCGCGCCTTCGGATCCTCGAGCGCAGCCAGCTCGTCCATCACCGCGGCAACCGTCGTTTCAGCCACGTCGTCCTCCAGTCACTATTTCTGCGATTCACCTACAAGCAAAGCACGAGAAGGCGAGCGACCCACGTTTGAAACTTCGACCACTGGGTACATGTCTGCTCCTGAGGTGGCGGCACGCCACCATGAAGACAGGACGAACCTTGCATATGCGACGCGCCGCGGGTGCTGAGAACGTGGACGAAACCACACGCGGAGATGAAGGCGGCGGTAAGAACGTTCTCACTCGGGCCATAACCGGCCCACTCCTTTTCATGTTCATCCTCGGAGACGTCCTGGGCGCCGGCATCTACGCATTGGTGGGCGTCATCGCCGGTGAAGTTGGTGGAGCCGTCTGGGTACCACTGCTCGTAGCGCTCGTCATGGCATTGCTGACAGCAACGTCGTATGCCGAACTGGTCACCAAATATCCGCGAGCGGGCGGCGCAGCCGTCTTCGCCCAACGGGCGTATCGGAAACCACTGATCTCGTTCCTTGTCGGCTTCTCGATGCTGGCGGCCGGCGTAACCAGTGCGGCGGGACTCGCCCTCGCCTTCTCGGGCGACTATCTCAAAGCCTTCATCGACGTCCCAACC
>NZ_JBEOXI010000725.1:0-1613 GCF_040296465.1 Streptomyces sp. NPDC002130 | reverse complement strand
TCGCTGACAGCCGAGGAGCCCGTTTGCCGCAGCTGGCGGACAACGACGCTCACCCCTAAGGAAAACCATGTCCACGGCAACTACGCCAACCTCCGGAACTGTCACCCCGGAGCGCCTGGCCGCTGCTCGCAAGGCGGTGATCAGCAGCTCACTCGGCGCTGCGCTCGAATGGTTCGACGTCATCGTCTACGCGTCATTCGCAGTGGTCATCGCCCATAACTTCTTTCCCGGCGGCGACAACACGCTCGGTTTGATACTGACGTTCGCGACGTTCGCGATCTCGTACGTCATCCGGCCGCTTGGCGGGATGGTTCTCGGAAGCTATGCCGACCGTCGCGGGCGCAAGAACGCCTTGACGTTGACGATGATGCTGATGATGATCGGCACGCTCATCATGGCCGTGGCGCCGACGACCTCGATGATCGGACCGTGGGCCGGCGTCGTCATCCTTGTCTCACGTCTCATTCAAGGATTCTCCGCCGGCGGTGAATTCGGTACTGCTACAACCTTCCTCGTGGAAACAGCGCCCCACAAGAAGGCGTTCTACTCTTCCTGGCAGGTCGCCAGTCAGGGCGCCTCGGTTTTCCTGGCATCGTTGTTCGGATACATGCTCAACACCCATCTTTCGCATGAAGCGCTCTACTCGTGGGGCTGGCGCGTTCCGTTCTTCTTCGGCATCATCGTCGGGCCGGTCGGCCTCTACATCCGTGCCAAGCTCGACGAAACGGACGATTTCAAGACGAGCGTTCCGGAAAAGGCTCCGCTGAAGACGACGCTGACCAGGCATCTCGGCCGGGTGCTGACTGGTGCCGCAGTAGTGGGCGTCGCGACTATCTCGATCTACCTCATCTTGTACATGCCGACGTTTGCCGTGAAGAACCTCGGAGTTTCCGCCTCTGCCGGCTATCTCGGCGGCATCGTCGCCGGACTGGTCACCTTGATCACCGTGCCGTTGATCGGGCATCTTGCAGACCGGGTCGGACCTGCGAGAGTTATGACCTGGGCCTCCGTTGCGGCAATCGTCTTGGCCTGGCCGCTATTCAAATTGATGGTCGATCACCCGTCGACTCTGACGCTCGTCCTGGTTGTTTCGGTCCTGGGTGTCATCATGGCGTTTGCCTTCGGTCCCTTGCCCGCCCTGATGAGTTCGCTGTTCCCGGCAGAGATCCGGGCTACCGGAATGTCATTGTCGTACAACCTCGGCGTGACCTTGCTCGGCGGAATCGCGCCGTTGGTCTTGACCTGGTTGATCAGTACAACAGGCTCGCTCGACGCTCCGAGCTACTACTACATGACCGTCGCAGTGCTCTCCCTCGGCGGTCTGTGGTCTGCCAGGACGCTTTTCAGCCAGAAGTGACGGCGGGGGAGCGCGGAAGCGATTACGCGACCGCGTCTCCCTCTGCCAGCGCAACGACGGTATCCGACCCATGCCAGTCGGGGGCTTGAGTTCGGAGTAGAGCTGCCGGGGTCAGTGAAGAGATTCGGCGGCATTCACGAGTCAAGTGGGCCTGATCGCTGTCTCGCCGTCCCGGTTGTCCTCCCCGTTGGCCTCGTTGTGCTTGTCGTTGTAGGCCACCAGGTCGTGCAGGGGGAAGCCGTCGTGGCAGGTCACG
>NZ_JBEOXI010000724.1:0-1615 GCF_040296465.1 Streptomyces sp. NPDC002130 | reverse complement strand
TGTCTCCGACTCTACGGGCGGGGTCTGACAATCGGCCCCGGTGGCCGGGTCAGGGCACGGTCCGGGAGACGACGTACACCCAGGGGTACGCCGGGCCGTCGCAGAGGTCTTCGACCTGCGCCCCGCCGCCATCATCCGCGACCTCGACCTGCTCCGCCCGATCTACACGCAGACCGCCGCCTACGGCCACTTCGGCCGCGAACTCCCCGACTTCACCTGGGAACGCACCGACCGCGCCGACGCCCTCCGCAAGGCCGCCGGCCTGTCCTGACCAAGGTCTGTCCGACAGGCAAGAAGGGAGATGGCTGTGCGCATTGCAGTCACCGGCTCGATAGCCACCGACCATTTGCTGATCTTTCCCGGCCGCTTCAAGGAGCAGCTCCTCACCGAACAGCTCGACCGGGTGTCACTGTCGTTCCTCGCCGACCGCCTGGACGTGCGCCGAGGCGGCGTCGCGGCGAACATCGCTCTGGGGCTCGGCCGGTTCGGCTTGCGCCCCGTGCTCGTCGGTGCCGCGGGCGTGGATTTCGCCGATTACGACGCCTGGCTCACGGAGCACGGTGTGGACACGTCGTCGGTCCGGGTCAGCGAAACGCTGCACACCGCCCGCTTCGTGTGCACCACGGATGCCGACCAGAACCAGATCGCCACCTTCTACGCGGGGGCCATGGCCGAGGCCGGCCGGATCGACCTCGGCGAGGTGCATCGCCGCGCGGAGCCCCTCGACCTCGTCATCGTCGGTGCCGACGACCCCGAGGCGATGCTGCGCCACACGACCACCGCTCACGCACTGGGTGTTCCGGTCGCCGCCGACCCTTCCCAGCAGCTGGCCCGCTTGGACCCCGATCAGACTCGGCGCCTGGTGGACGGTGCACATCTGCTGTTCACCAACGAGTACGAGGCGGCGCTGCTCCTGGAGCGGACCGGCTGGAGCCGCGATGAGGTACTCGCCAGGGTGCGGACCTGGATCGTCACCCGCGGCGCCGACGGCGTGTCCCTGGCGGCGGCGGGGACGGACACGCTCGACATCCCGGCGGTGCGGACGGACGACGTGGTCGACCCGACGGGGGTGGGCGACGCGTTCCGCGCGGGTTTCCTCGCCGGCCTCGCCTGGCGGCTTCCCTACGAGCGCGCGGCTCAACTCGGCTGCGCACTGGCCACCGTGGTGATCGAATCCATCGGCCCCCAGGAGTACAAGCTGCTCGCCGCGGATCTGCTGGCCAGGATCGGCGGAACCTACGGCCACCAGTCGGCCGAGGACATCGCCTCGCGGTTGGCGGTCGCCCCATGACCACCTCAGCCCCGACCCGGGCAGCCGCCCTGCGTGAAGCGCTCGCCACCCGCGTGGTGGTGGCCGACGGCGCGATGGGCACGATGTTGCAGGCGCAGGATCCCTCTCTCGAGGACTTCCAGCAGCTCGAGGGCTGCAACGAGATCCTGAACATCACCCGGCCGGACATCGTGCGGTCGGTGCACGCGGAGTACTTCGCGGTGGGTGTCGACTGCGTGGAGACCAACACCTTCGGGGCGACGCGTTCGTCAACGGCAAGGTCGCCTCGATCGTCCAGGGCCCGTGGGAGATCACGAACTTCTACAAGGGCTCGGCCTTCAAGGA
>NZ_JBEOXI010000723.1:0-1618 GCF_040296465.1 Streptomyces sp. NPDC002130 | reverse complement strand
GACCACTGCCACCTCTCCGACGTTGGGATGAGCCTCGAGGGCCCACTCGATGTCGGCAGCACTGAATTTCTCTCCGCCCCGATTGATGATGTCTTTGATTCGCGACGTGATCCGGATCTGACCGGGTCCGTCCACGGCGGCTACGTCGCCGGTTCGGAAAAAGCCGTCGTCGGTGAACGATTCCGCGTTGATCGAGCTGTCGACGTAGCCGACGAACAGTTCCGGACCCCGCACCAACAGCTCGTCGTCTTCGCCGAGCCGGAATTCGTTTCCCCCGATCACAGCCCCTTCGTCCTCGGCCTGCAAATCGATGTCACCGAAAGGATCACCCATGACGAGAGTCGGAAGTTCCGTCGATCCGTAGGTACGTACAACCGCTGTCCCCATCACGCGATGGGCCCGGCGCACCAACTCGGGCGGAATCCCGGCCCCACCACACACGAATCGGGTCAGCTGGGATCGTCGATATTCGCCACTCTCGTACGTCCGAGCCGGGCACGTGCGCAGCGCGCTCGCCGCGGTCAACGATGACGGGACCAACCTGGAGTCGGTGCTAGCGGCCAAGGCGAAGGAACTGGATGTCTCGGTGCGCACGCTCTACCGCTGGATCGCGGGCTTCCGGGCATCGGGGGTCGCCGGGTTGGCCGACACCCGCATTCGCAGCCGATATGCAGTCGGCGTGGACCCGCGGTGGGACGCGACGCGTCTTCAGGTGCTGGACGACTATGTCGAGGCATCCACGCCGACCATGGGAGTTGTCATCGACGCGGTTGTCCGCAAGTTGGAGGCAAGCTTCGGCCCGGGAACGGTGCCGCTGCCCAGTAAAGCCACTGCTTACCGGCGTCTGAAGGTGCTGGCGAAGGGACGGCATGCGTTCGGCAGTGCAAAGGGACGGCGGTCGGTGGCCGATCGTCCGACCGGTGTGTTCGGTCGGCTCCGTGCCACCCGGCCCGGCGAGTACGTGGTGCTCGACACCACGCCGCTGGATGTGTTTGCGATGGAGCCGATCACGATGCGCTGGGTCGGGGTGGAGTTGACGGTGGCTATGGACCTGTTCACCCGCTGCGTGCTCGGACTGCGGTTGACCCCGGTGTCGACGAAAGCGCAGGACGTCGCGAACGTGCTCTACCAATGCATCACCCCAGACCGCCAGCGGGACGACGGCGGGTGGCCGTATCACGGGGTTCCGCGGAATCTGCTCGTCGGCACCGAGGAACCCGACGGCGTCTCCCAGCAGCGGGTCGGCGACCTCCCTGCCTGTTTACCGGAGGCGATCGTGGTCGATCACGGCAAGCAGTACCTGTCCGATCACGTGATCGGGGTCTGCGCGCGGCTCGGGATCACGGTCCAGCCGGCGATCCCGCACAAGCCGACCGACAAGCCCACGGTCGAGAGATTTTTCCGCACGCTACGCGAATCCGTGCTCCAGCACCTGCCCGCCTACAAGGGCCCGGATGTGTACTCCCGCGGAAAAGACGTCGAGGACAAGGCGTTCTACTACGTCAGCGAACTCGAGCAGATCATCCGCGAGTGCGAACTTGTGGGCCCAGGCGCCGTCCTGGAGTTTGGAGTAGCCGTTGATGTCGCCCATGCGGTCGGAGACGCACAGGACCCCGGT
>NZ_JBEOXI010000722.1:0-1623 GCF_040296465.1 Streptomyces sp. NPDC002130 | reverse complement strand
CCAGGAACGCCACGATGTACGGCGCGTGCAGCGAGGCCCCGAGCGGCCCGCCCACCGCCGGCCCGACGGCCAGCGCCAGCTGCTTGACCAGGGCGCGGACCTCTTGGCGCCCGGATGATGGATACCGGCCCCAAGGTCGAACAGGTCGGCCCGTCGTTTGCCGGTCTCATCGATCAGGAAGGACGGACCGTCGGAGTCGGTGGTCACCGCGACAAACCGCAACTCCTGCTGTTCACAGCACCGAGTTGCTCGACGTGCAAGAGCCTTCTTCCCGGCGTAAGGGCAATGGCCCGAGCCGAATCGGATCTCGACGTGATCATCATCTCGGACGGAACACCCGACGAGCATCGCGAGTTCCTGGCCGGCAGCGGGATCGGTTCCGAGCTCAGTTACATCGACGCTCGCGACGTCGGTATCGCGTACCAGGTGGGCACCACTCCGTACGGCGTGATTCTCGACGAGCACGGCAAGATCCGAGGGAAGGGCCTGTGCAATCACATGGCTCAGGTGGAAAGCCTGCTCAATGCGCTCGAATCCGGCACCCCCTCACTCCAGCACCTTCATGCCCAGGCGAAATCCGGCAGCGCGGCCTGATCTTCCTGCACAGTTCGATCCTCTTCACGAATCAGGAGAAAATCGTTGGACGACAATGAATTCCCGCAGCACAACATGACGGAGAACCGATATCCTGTCGACGAGGCGACAGTTCAGGCCCAGGCCGAATGGATGGCCGGCCAGGGCGGTTCGCTCACCAGTCGAACCGGACGCAAACTTTCCGAACGAGTTTCGCGGCGGTCCATGATCAGTCGGATCGGCAAGTGGACCATGGGTGTGTCAGGAGTGGCACTGATCAGCACACTTCCTGTGACGCGTAGTGCCTTCGCCCAAGAGCCCGAGGTTCCTGCACCGGCACCTGGCCCCGAACCCCTTGTCCCTGTCTACGACGGTAAAGATCCGGCCGAGTGCGAGTACTGGCGCTGGTGCAACATGGACGGAACGTCGTGTGCCGCATGCAACGGCGGCGGTGTCACCACCTGCGCCCCCGGCAGTAAACCCGGCGCAGAGTTCTGGGTCGGATGCTGCACCAACCCTGATACCGGTAAGACCTATCTGATCGCCTACTACGACTGCTGTGGTGCGCCTTCGTGTTCCAACGCATTCTGCGGCGAACCGGACATGCAGGCCGTGATGTACAACCCGGTCTCCGGAAGCTACGACCAGGAAATCATCTGGTGTGTCTCCGACGAGTCTCAGGCATACACCTGCACGATGGCGCCCATCATCGGTGAGGACTGCCAGACTCGACCGGCCGAGCGCCCCAAGGTCGGTGCCGGATCATGAGCAGTCCGCGAACCCGAAAACTGGCGCGCCCCGCCGTTGCCGTCATCCCACTCACCGTCGTACTCGCGCTGGCCGGTTGCAGTTCGTCCGACAACGACGAACCGTCCAGCGCAGGTGATGTCACCTATCCGACAGTTCCGTTCACTGCTCCGGGCGAGGGAATCTCCCTCGGACACGACGACCAGGAAATCGGCGATACCATTCCCGAGCCATTGCACGTCGGTTCGATCACCCCGATCGCAGCTGACCGCCTCCTCGGCGTCGAAGGTGGATTCGGCCAGC
>NZ_JBEOXI010000721.1:0-1624 GCF_040296465.1 Streptomyces sp. NPDC002130 | reverse complement strand
GATACGGACAACGACTCCGGACGCTGTCAGCGGCAGTGCTCGGGCGCTCACGAACTGCCACCGAATCGGTAGCGCCGACGGCCGAGAAGCAGGAGAAACAGCGGGGCGCCGATCACCCCGGTCACCACGCTCAGCGGGATCTCCGTCGGTCGCAACGAGGTCCGCGCCACGACGTCGACCCACACCAGGAACGACGCGCCGATCAGCGCTGCCGCCGGCAATACCACTCGATGTCTGGCTCCGACAAGCATGCGTGTGACGTGCGGTATGACCAAGCCTACGAAGGCAATCGCGCCGGACACTGCCACCATCGTGCCGACCAACGCTGCCAGCACTCCGAACAACACGTTTCGCAGGGTGCGGATGGGAATACCGAGCGAAGCCGCGACGTCCGGTCCGGCCGCCAGCGCGTCCAGCCAACCGTGCAGGGCGAACACCGCTGCCGTCAGCAGGACCACAACGATGACCGGCGCCCACAACTTGTCCCAGGAGGCCCCGGCCAAACTTCCCAGGAGCCAGAACAATACGGACTGCGCGGCCTGGGAATCATTGGTACGCAGCACCAGAAAACTCGCGATCGCCGACAGGGCGGATGCGGTAACGGTGCCGGTCAGAACCAATCGCAGTGGAGTGATGCCGCCTTGCAGCGTCGCGATGGTGAAGACGAGAATCGCAGCTCCCAGTGCTCCGATCATCGCACCGAAGCTGAGCGCCCACACTCCCGCGCCGGCGAACAGTCCGGTGGTGATGACGGCGGTGGCACCGACACTCGCGCCGGACGACACTCCCAGCAGGTGGGGATCGGCAAGAGCGTTACGGACGAGGGTTTGCACCACCGCGCCGGCGACGGCAAGACCAGCGCCGACGGCCAGACCGAGAAGTACCCGAGGTGCTCTGATCCCCCACACGATCGCAAGTTCGGAACGCGTGACGGGTGGGCCTCCGAAGCGCGAGTGCACCACGTCCACCACAGTGGACACGGGGAGCATCTCGGATCCGAATGCCAACGCGCACACAGCAGAGAGCACGGTGACGACCAGCAGAGCGGGCAGCACGATACCCGGACTGAGCCGTCCTCGAGGCGCACCAGCCTTCGGCGAAGGCAGGTGGGTAGGTGGAGACAGAGCTCCGCCAACAGCATTCATGGTGTGACCGATCCATCCTCGTGGCATGACACAACGTCAACGAGGGTGGTATCTGGCTACGGTCGACGCATGGACGACCTCACAGTGGCGGGACCGCGCCGGAATTGCACCGACTTCCCATTACCTCGATGATGACGTCAGAACCATAACGGACCGCAGTCACCATTCGATACACCGGATCAGGATTCCGACGCGATCATCGATCTCGCCTGCCGCATGACGGCTTCGGTGCGCACGCGAAGTTCTTCGGGTGAATCCGATTCCAGCACAACCCGATGCACCTGGCCGTCCACGGCAGTCACAGTCAACCGCGACGTCAACAACGCATCGTCCGCACTGAAACCGCGGCTCTGCAAGTACTCCGAAAAACCCAGTACCAGTTGCCGATTCATTCCTTCGACCTGTTCGATGAGCTCAGGGGTCCGAGGAACCTGATCGTAGAGCAGGTGGAAGAACTCTCGCGGCTTACTGTTCACTTC
>NZ_JBEOXI010000720.1:0-1627 GCF_040296465.1 Streptomyces sp. NPDC002130 | reverse complement strand
CTGGCCATGGATCTGGGGCTGGCGAAGGAGAAGCTCCATGAGGACCCGCGGGCGGCGGGTGAATCTGCCGATCCGGGTGCGTGACAGACGAGAATTGGTGCCGCGCACATGCTCGAACCAGGCTTCGCGCTGATCGTCCGGCAGAGCGTCCCACGAGCTCGCCGTCAGAGTTTCGTAATCGAGAGCGGCGACAGTCTCGAGCGGTGTGAGCAGACGCCAGCTGGCGAGGCGGTACACGTCCGCGAAGTGGCCGTTAACCGGTGGCCACTCGGTCTCGGGGTGGAGTCGCATAAATGTTTGGGCAGCAACACGTTCCACGGAACGTGCAACCGGATAGTGGCGCGACTGCCGAAACTCTCCGCTGTGAATCTCGTCCCGGAGACTGTTCACGACCGAACCTCCTTGATGGAAGATGAACTGGCCGAAGCTGTTTCGGCTTCCTTCGCCTGCCTGTGTCCAGCAAGTTTGTGATACGGAATAGTGTCCGTCCAATCGCCGCCAATCCTCGCCGGAACAGTGACAGATTTCTTATTGACCCGAACCACCGAATACCAGACACCCGAGCACCTGACCAGATCTCCTTTCGCGATCGTGTCCGGCCCGAAATTGTTGGCCTGACCTGACGCGATCTGCTGGGCGCGGATTCCTTCCCAATAGGTGATCTGGTCGGCCCGCTCGGCGATACGGGTAATCAACGCCTGACGGTAGGTGCCCTCGGCCGGAGGAAATTTCTCGATCAGCTTCACGCCACGCACCACGAAGAGCGTCCGCTCGTGACCGTCGAGCTCGCGTTGGTCCGCGCGCTGCTCTGCGTGCATTTTGTCGATCCGATTCTTCACGGTCACCGGGCTGTAGCGAGCCGCTGTGGTCACCGCTGTCGCCTCCGCGCGCCTACGTGCTTCCTCCGCATTCCCCTCGGCTGCCACAGCCTGTCCCAGGCGCTGATGGACTTTCTTGAGCGCTCGCCGATGCCGCCCCTCCGAATGGTGCCCGACCTTGATCGGCTCACCCCCAGGAGGAAGCTGGGCAGCCGCGCGCTGCTCTGCCTCCCAAGCCGACTCCGCCTGTTCTGACCGGCGCCCCGCCTTCAGCGCGAGCGCTTCCACCCGAGCAGTTTGACGATCAATGCGATCGGCCTCGACCTCGGCCGTCGGCCGCGCTGTCGAGTCGATATCAATCTCGACATCGAAACCACTCGCGCGCAACGCCTCTGCAGTCAACTCAATCAGGCGAACCTTCGGAGCCCGATCCCTACTGCTCCGGATCCCCCAGAAACCGATACTGCGAAACCACCTCCACCCGTGCGCCGCCAATACATCTCCGGAACCATCACCGCGAGAGGTCCCGTCAATTAGCGTTCCATCCGCGGCAGTGTGCGAAATCGTCAACGTCACTTCGAATCTCCGACCTAACAGTGGGGCAGGTAGTCAGTCCGCCCGTCAGCAATTGGACACCTCCAAACCTACCCTCGATATCCGACAAAAACATGCATTCACCTGCGTGTATGTCCCCGCCGCACCCGGTGCCGGGGAGTCAGCATCGGCCTGATCATCGGCCTGCTGACCAACCCCGGCGCCGGCACCGGCCTCACGCCCAAGGACGGCGGGAAGCCCGAGACCACCGGTTC
>NZ_JBEOXI010000719.1:0-1629 GCF_040296465.1 Streptomyces sp. NPDC002130 | reverse complement strand
ATCACGACGTCGGGGGCGTTACCGCCCTCGATCTTGCTGCCGACGACGGTGGAGACGTTGTCGCCGGTGGACGTGAACTGCGTCTCACTGTCCATCACCGCCGATTCCGAACTGTTCCAGCATTCCCTGGATGGGGTTGAGTGGGTTCGCCGCAGGCGCCGGCGTTGCCGGATCACCCGCTGTTGTGGCGGGAAGACCGGCGACAACGGGAACCTGCGGCAGAATCGGAGCGATCGGCAGCAGTGACACCGTCGGCCAACCCGGACGCGGGCCGTTTCCGTTGTAGTACGGGTTCGACGGATCGACTACCGGCTTGGGATTGCCGAACTTCGGCTGACGGTATTCCGGTTCGCCTTGTCCGACACCGAGACCCGAGAGAGTATTGCCGATCTGCAGGTCGACACTCAGGAAGAGATTCACGGAACCACCCTGTGCAATTTTCTCGACACCGTCCGGGAACGGGAACGTCGGCAGGAACGGAAGTGCCCCGACGAAGTCGTCACCGGAGTCTGCGAGCGCCTGCAGCGTCGGACGCAGAGCCTGAAGATCGGCGATCAGGTCGTCCTTGGACTGTGTGAGGACGTCGGTTCCCACTGTTCCGAGTCGATCCACCTGAGCGAGCATCTGAGTCAACTGCGGACGCTGCTCGTTGAGAACCTGTGTCGCAACGGGGAGTTCCTCGAGAATCTTCCCGATCTTCTCGTTCTGATCGTTGACGCGGGTCGAGAGCACATCCAGGCCGTCGAGCGCTCGTGTGATGTCGTCACGCTGCTCGTTGAGTCCGCCGATGAGTGTGTTCGCCTGCTCCAGAAGGCTTCTCGTCTTGCCTTCGCGACCGTCGAACGCGGCACCGAGTTCTTCGACGATGGGTTGCAACTGGCCCACACCGCCGCCGTTGAGCAGCAGCGACAATGCGCCGAGAACCTGCTCGATCTCGGTGGCGTGGCGAGTGCGATCCAACGGAATCAGGTCTCCGTCGGCCAGCTTCGCAGAGTCCGGTCCGGACGGCGGGGCCGACAACTGGATGAACTTCTCGCCGAGCAGGTTGGTCTGCTCGACCGCGGCAATTGCGTTGGCGGGTAGATCAACCGACGAGTCGAGGATGATACCGACGTCCGCGGTCCATCCGTCCGGTCCGACGGACACGTCGTCGACGCGCCCGACGGGAACTCCGTCGACCTTCACAGCGGACTGCGGAACCAAGTCGAGCACGTCGTCGAACTGAATGGTCAAGTGCATCGGATCGGAACCCACATCGGGACCGCCGGGAAGCGGGACCGCGTAGATGCCCTCGGACGAGCAGGCGGTTGCCGAGATCAGGACGGCGCACAGTCCGGCGCCGACAATCAATGAACGCTTCACTCGCCCTCCCCGTTTCCACTGTTGAGTCGCGGTGACACGACGCCAGGCACAGTGCCCGGAACTACCTGCATCTGACGTTCGGATCCGGCGAGGATGCCGAAGGGAAGATTCAGTCCTGCGGCCTGATTCGCTGCATCGGTCATCGCGGCGACATTTGCACACTGGTCGATGGCCGGTTGCATCTGCCGTCCCAGCGCCTCGAATCGCGGATCACCGGGCAACAGCTTGCCGAGGTCCATCAACTTGCAGAGCACCCCGGCCGGGTTC
>NZ_JBEOXI010000718.1:0-1629 GCF_040296465.1 Streptomyces sp. NPDC002130 | reverse complement strand
GGCGGTTGCGGACCGGATTGCGACCAAGCCTGGTTGTTCGATGGCTGCTGGTAGTTGTTCGACACAGCTTTATCGCCCGGTCGGTGGTGTCGAGGGCGTCGAACGACAAGTCATGGTTCGACAGCATATGGCTGGCGAACGGGTTGTCTGTGGCTTTCCGAGGGGTAGTTCCCGGAATTGTCCGAGTGAGGGCTCGTGACGCGGAGTGATTGCGGTCACTTGCAGGTAGTGAAGTGGGCTCCGAAGTAGCGGACGGGCCTGTTCCGAGTGCCGCGTGAACTGCCGGAATTCGCAAGCGGCGGAGTTGTGTGCATTTCGTTCACAGCCTGCGGTTTCTTTGCTACTCGCGAGTACGGAACCTGTCCGATTGGGCAGTGTCGACGGTGTAGGAATCTTCACAGACTTAGCAAAGTGTGTTGAAAAGGTAGCGAAGATTGGCATTAGCAACAGGTAGACGGCACTTTTTCGATGTGCCATTCTCGGTAAGTACACAAGAAGGGCCTGGCAAGTATGTGAAGTAGTACGCACGTACTGCTCACAACAGGCCGGACCAGCAGATCAAAGAGATGGAGTCTTGATGTCGACCACCGGCACCCCGAAGACCGCAGCTGAGCTCCAGCAGGATTGGGACACCAACCCTCGCTGGAAGGGCGTTACTCGTAACTACACGGCCGATCAGGTCGTCAAGCTCCAGGGCACCGTCGTCGAGGAGCAGACCCTCGCTCGTCGCGGATCCGAGATCCTGTGGGATCTCGTGAACAACGAGGACTACATCAACTCCCTCGGTGCACTTACCGGCAACATGGCTGTGCAGCAGGTTCGCGCCGGCCTGAAGGCCATCTACCTCTCCGGTTGGCAGGTTGCCGGCGACGCTAACCTCTCGGGCCACACGTACCCGGACCAGAGCCTCTACCCGGCCAACTCGGTTCCGACCGTCGTTCGTCGCATCAACAACGCACTGCTGCGCGCCGACGAGATCGCCAAGACCGAGGGTGACACCTCCGTCAGCAACTGGCTCGCTCCGATCGTTGCCGACGCCGAAGCCGGCTTCGGTGGCGCTCTCAACGCTTACGAGCTGCAGAAGGCCATGATCGGCGCCGGCGCTGCCGGTGTCCACTGGGAGGATCAGCTCGCTTCGGAGAAGAAGTGCGGCCACCTCGGCGGCAAGGTGCTCATCCCCACGCAGCAGCACATCCGCACCCTGACCTCGGCTCGCCTGGCTTCCGACGTTGCGGACGTTCCGTCCGTCATCATCGCCCGCACCGACGCTGAGGCTGCAACCCTCATCACCTCCGACGTGGACGAGCGTGACCGCCCGTTCCTCGACGGCACCCGCACGGCTGAAGGCTTCTACGGCGTCAAGAACGGCATCGAGCCCTGCATCGCTCGCGCCAAGGCTTACGCACCGTACGCAGACCTCATCTGGATGGAGACCGGCGTGCCGGATCTCGAGGTTGCAAAGAAGTTCGCCGAGTCCGTTCGCAGCGAATTCCCGGACCAGCTCCTGGCCTACAACTGCTCCCCTTCCTTCAACTGGAAGGCGCACCTGGACGACGCGACCATCGCGAAGTTCCAGAAGGAGCTCGGCGCAATGGGCTTCAAGTTCCAGTTCATCACGCTGGCCGGCTT
>NZ_JBEOXI010000717.1:0-1632 GCF_040296465.1 Streptomyces sp. NPDC002130 | reverse complement strand
GGTCGCGGACGTCTTCGTGGCCATGGGCTACGAGGTCGCCGAAGGACCGGAGGCCGAGGCGGAGTGGTTCAACTTCGACGCCCTGAACTTCCTGCCCGACCACCCGGCCCGGCAGATGCAGGACACCTTCTTCGTGCAGGGCCCCGAGGGCACCGACGAGTCCGGGTCCGGCGTCGTGCTGCGCACCCACACCTCCCCGGTGCAGGCCCGCGCGCTGCTGAGCCGTGAGCTGCCGGTCTACATTGTCTGCCCCGGCCGCGTGTTCCGCACGGACGAGCTGGACGCCACGCACACGCCCGTCTTCCACCAGATCGAGCTGCTGGCGGTCGACGAGGGCCTGACGATGGCCGACCTCAAGGGCACCCTGGACCACATGGTCCAGGCCCTGTTCGGTGCGGACATGAAGACCCGGCTGCGGCCGAACTTCTTCCCGTTCACCGAGCCGAGCGCCGAGATGGACATGCTCTGCTACGTCTGCAAGGGCGAGTCCATCGGCAACCCCGACCGCCCCTGCCGCACCTGCTCCTCCGAGGGCTGGATCGAGCTCGGCGGCTGCGGCATGGTCAACCCGCGGGTGCTCACCGCCTGCGGCGTCGACCCCGAGAAGTACAGCGGGTTCGCCTTCGGGTTCGGCATCGAGCGGATGCTGATGTTCCGCCACAACGTCGAAGACATGCGAGACATGGTCGAGGCTGACGTCCGGTTCACCCGGCCGTTCGGGATGGAGATCTGATGCGGGTCCCGCTTTCTTGGCTGCGGGAGTACGTCGACCTGCCGGAGACGGAGACCGGTCGTGACGTGCAGGCCAAGCTCATTTCGGCCGGTCTGGAGGTCGAAACCGTCGAGCAGCTCGGCGCCGACCTCAAGGGCCCCCTTGTTGTCGGCCGGGTGGCGACGATCGAGGAGCTGACGGAGTTCAAGAAGCCGATCCGCTTCTGCACCGTCGACGTCGGCCAGGCCAACGGCACCGGTGAGCCCCAGGAGATCGTCTGCGGCGCCCGCAACTTCGCCGTCGGCGACAAGGTCGTCGTGGCCCTGCCCGGCGCGGTCCTGCCCGGTGACTTCCAGATCGCCGAGCGCAAGACCTACGGCAAGATGTCCCGCGGCATGATCTGCTCCAGCGACGAGCTGAACATGGGCGACGACGGCACCAAGGGCATCATCGTCCTGCCGCCGGAGACCGAGATCGGCAAGGACGCAGTCGAGCTGCTGGAGCTGGTCGACGAGGTCCTCGACATCGCGGTCACGCCCGACCGCGGCTACTGCCTGTCGCTGCGCGGCGTGGCGCGCGAGACGGCCATCGCCTACGGCCTGCCGCTGCGCGACCCGGCCCTGATCGACGTGCCCGCCCCGAACGCCTACGGCTACCCGGTGCAGATCTCCGATCCCACCGGCTGCGACCGCTTCACCGCCCGCACGGTGACGGGCCTGAGCGCCGAGGCCCGCTCCCCGATCTGGCTCCAGCGCCGGCTGCAGAAGGTCGGCATGCGCCCGATCTCCCTCGCCGTCGACGTCACCAACTACGTGATGATGGAGCTCGGCCAGCCGCTGCACGCCTACGACCGCGGCCTGGTCCAGGGCACGATCGGCGTGCGCCGGGCCGAGGCGGGCGAGAAGCTCACCACCCTCGAC
>NZ_JBEOXI010000716.1:0-1633 GCF_040296465.1 Streptomyces sp. NPDC002130 | reverse complement strand
CGCATCTCGACACGGGCTCAGGAATTCTTCGCGACGGTTTCCCCGGGGGCCGTTTCGGGCCCGTCCGGGGTGGAGCCCTCGGGCGCCGCGGGGGCGTCCCCGGCGTGAGTGCCCTCGACGGTGTGTCCGCCTTCGGCGGCTTGCGCGTCGTAGGACCCGCACTCCGGGTTGCGGCACGGGCCCGCCACCCATCGGGGGACCCACGTGCCCAGCGTCTTGTGACGCCGGACGACCGTGTCC
Organism: Streptomyces sp. NPDC002130; assembly: GCF_040296465.1. NCBI lineage: Bacteria > Bacillati > Actinomycetota > Actinomycetes > Kitasatosporales > Streptomycetaceae > Streptomyces > Streptomyces sp. NPDC002130. The sequence continues at coordinate 1,393 of NZ_JBEOXI010000716.1, read as the reverse complement.
ACTGGCTGTCCGCAGTTGGGACAGACGTGTTCTTCGCTGCCCATGTCCTCAGCGTAGGCCGGTCGGGGGCTCAGCGCTTCCTTATGTGCGTGCGCACCAGAGCGCCGTTGCCGCGACCCGCGAGCCGCCGCAGAGATGCTTCTGCCCTTGCCGGGTGCACTGGAGGGCGCCCTGCCCGTGGTGGGCGTCCCGGAGGGTTCGTGGAACGGTCGTGGCGACTGTGTTGCCGGAGGGGGCGGGGTGGAGGAGATCCAGGGCCGGGTCGGGTGGAGGAGAGCCGGCGCCGGGGTCGCGGCGGTGGGTGCAGCAGGCGGCGCTTTCGCCGGTGGGCCTGGGCGGGCTGCCGATGCGATCTGGGCTCGAGCCGGTCGGCTCAGGCGGGCTGCCGGTGCGGGCTGGGCTCGCGCCACATGGGCCACATCGCCGGGCCGTCCGGGAGGTCGAGGACCGGGCCGACGGGCGCGAAGCCCAGACGCTCGTACAGCTTGCGGCTGCGGGCGCTGCTGGCCTCCAGGTAGGCGGGCAGGGCCTCACGGTCGCAGCGGTCGAGGACGCTCTCGATGAGCGCGGTGCCGAGGCCCTCGCCCTGGCGGCCGGGTGCCACGCCGATCATCCACAGGTATTCGTGTGCCCGCCCGGTCGGATGGATGGCGGCCGTCAGTCGGCCGATCATCTCGATGCGCTCGTTGTCGGGATCGACGGCCTCCCGCACCTGGGCCGGACCTTCGTCCTCGGCGGCGCCGTCATGGCCGTCGGGGTCGTCATGGCCCCCGTCGGCGGGCATGGACAGCCACAGGGCGCAGGCCGAGCCATCCTCGGTCATGTCTATGCGGCCGGCCGCGAGCACGATGTCGGTGAAGGCGGCCATGAGCCCGGGGTGCTTGGCACGGCGATCCTCCACCCCGGGGAAGACCCAGCCGCTCACGGGGTCGTCCTGGAACGCCTCGTCCAGGAGCCGGACGATCAGCTCCCTGTCCCCTGCGCCCGCCGTCCGGATGGCCACACCCATGCCCCGCCCCTTCGCTCGTCCCGACGGGCGTTGATCGTAGGGGCGTTGGCCCGCGCGGGGCGATGCGAGCAGGATCTTGGCGGGATTCAGTCGAACGTTTGCCCAAACTCGATCGATAAGAGAGCCGTACGGGAGTCGGTCCGGAAGTCGACCCAAGGGTCGTCCGGGGAGCCGTTCCAGGAAGGAGGCGGGCCCCGCACACCGTGGGGCAGTGCGGGGCCCGCCGACCGGAGGCCGGTGCCCGTGCGGGGTCAGGAGCCGCACGGCCCCGGGCTCCCCGGGGTCTTGCCCGTCGGTGGCCTGGGGAGCGGCGCTGGTGCTGCCGCTCTTCGGCCCTGGCCGACCGACAACCGCCCTCCGCCTGATGCAGGCCACCTCTCACCG
>NZ_JBEOXI010000715.1:0-1635 GCF_040296465.1 Streptomyces sp. NPDC002130 | reverse complement strand
ATCAGACCGAGGGTGGGGATCGCCCGGTTGAGGTTGACCGTCCCGTCGATCAGGGCCTCACCGGTCCGGGTCTCTTCGTATCCCACCGGACGAACGGCTTTGTCGTGCTTGTTCAAAATGAGCTGAACAGGCACGTCCGTGTACCGATCCCGCGGCTTGCCGAGAGACGGCCGGATATTCGCGCGATAGAGCTTGAGTCCGTTCACCATGTCGTCCGCGATGGTGGGCGCGGTGTTGACCACACGGGGGTCCAGACCGTCGAAGAAGCCCAGAAATGCCGGCCAGTGCTTGGAGAACCACAGACGCAACGGAAGCGTGCAGAGGCCCGGAATCTGGAACAGAACGGTGTAGGCCGACGCGATTCCCTGCGCCGCCGGGCCGAGGAAACGACGCTTGGACGCGCTCGCCCGGATCCACTTGCCGAGATGATCGAGATTCGGGCCCGAGATGGACGAGAACGACGCGATCTTCTCCTCGGCGCCCGGCTCGCAGACCGCTTCCCAGGTTTCGACGGACCCCCAGTCATGCGCCAGGACGTGCACCGGCTTGCCGGGGCTGACCGCGTCGATGACGGCAAACAGATCGCCGGCCAGTGCGCTCAGTTGGTAGTCCTGCACCCTCGAGGGGATCGTGCTCTCGCCGGCCCCGCGGCTGTCGTAGCTGACGACGCGGAAATCGTCTGCCAGCAACGGCACGATGCGGTTCCACAATTCATGGGTGTCGGGCCAACCATGCACCAGGACGATGGTCTCGCCGTCCGCTTTGCCCTGCTCGAACACGGCCAGGCTGACGGAACCGTTGGTCACACGACGCGCGGTCACGGCATGGACAGGAGAGTGCTTCGACATTGTCGAACCCTTCGGAGTCGGGAATATCTAGAGATCGAGAACGAGACGTCCACCGTCGGAACGGGATACGCAGATGAGCATCTCCGTTTCCTGTTCGGTGTCGGTCAGACGCCTTTCGCGGTGATCGGGTTTACCCGCGAGCACCTTCACGCGACAGGTTCCGCAGAAACCCTGCTGACACGAGTACCCGACACCGGGCAACGTCTTCTTGATGACGTCGAGCGCGGACTCGTCGGCGGGCACGGTGAGCACCTGTCCCGAATTGACCAGCTGCACTTCGAATTCTTTGCCGTCGATCACCGGCGGAGCCCCGAACCGCTCGAAATGCAAAGCAGTGGATGGTGTATCGCGGAAACCGCGGCGGACGGCGTCGAGCATGGGCGTCGGGCCACAGCAGTACACGGCGCCGCCGACCGGTGCTCGCCCGAGAAGGTCTGCGGTGGTGGGCAATCCGAACTCGTCGTCCGGACGCACGAAGACACGCTCGGGATCCCAGGTTGCGATCTCGTCGAGGAACGGCATGGATTCACGGGAGCGGCCCGAGTACACGAAGTACCAGTCCATTCCCAATTCTCTTGCTGCACGGACCATTGCGATGATCGGCGTGATGCCGATGCCACCGGCAACGAACAGAGCGCTACCTTCTCCGACGAACGGGAATCCGTTACGAGGGCCGCGAACAGTGACGTGCTCGCCGCGCTTCCCCGAGCTCAACTCCACGGTCGACGCGGAGGCCAGGGAGGTCGTCCGGTTCGACCATGTGCACCTGGGGTTCGCGGCGCAGACC
>NZ_JBEOXI010000714.1:0-1638 GCF_040296465.1 Streptomyces sp. NPDC002130 | reverse complement strand
CCTGTACGGCATCTCCGGCTCCGGGAAGTACCAGCTCAACATCACCGGACGGGGCAAAGTCGCCCTGATGACCACCGGGCGCGGCTGTCCACCCGATCGAGTCGGGGGCGACTCCGGACTTTCGCAGCGCGGTGCTGCTGGCGTGCGATTCGCCGCCCACGAGCAGAGCAGCCGAGGATTCACCGCGAGCGATGGCCGCGCCGATCCGATCGAGGAGCGCCGCGGGCCAGTGGCCACCGATCGGAGAGGTGGACGTGACCGTGGGGGTCGCACCTAATCGTGAGGCAAGCAGCCCGGGGAGGTCGTCGTACGACCAGCTGACGGTCTTGATTGCGAACACGGAATCGATCTGGGTTCCCAGTTCGGCGTGTCCACTGTCGTTCAAGGCGGCGACGGTGGCGTCGTGAATCAGATCGAGAGGTTCGCGGTGCCCGTCGGCTGGGTTCCAGCGCAGATCACCGACGCCGACGATGACCGGGATTCGTGATGCGTCAACCATCATGTACCTCTCGTTGCCGACCCGTAGCCGGGAGTTGACGTCACGATATCGGTGCCCGCAGTATCTGTAACTCTCGGGTCACAGTCAACATTTTTCGGGTTCCTATTTAGGTATGCCTAACGAAAGTCCTATACTCGTCATCATGACAGCTGTGGCAGAGAGAATTTCGGTGCCCGTGGGGCCGCGTTCCATCGATCACCCCTACTCGATGACAACGGTGACTCTGAAGCTCTCTCACCAGCGGCAGTGGGCCCCGCATCGTCATCCAGAGCACGAGCTGATCTGGGGAAACTCCGGCGGAATGCTCACGGTTGTGGCTGACGGCATCACGTGGGAGGTGCCGCCGTCGGCGGGACTGTGGTTGCCTGCCGGTGCGTTACATGCCGTGAAGGCCGGCCCTGGTACCGAGTTCTTCTGCACCTACTTCCGGCCTGAGGCGCACGAGGCGCCGTCGGGTGTTCCGGGTTTGTTCGGTGTCAGCGCTCTCCTGCGTGAGGTACTCCTGCACATGCATCGACGGAACATGCCCGACGAGGCCCGTAGCCGCGCGGAGCGGGTGGCCTTCGACATGCTGCAGCCGCTCGCGGTTGCTGCCGTGGAGGTGCCGATGCCGACCGATCCGCGAGCGCTGTTCGTCGCCGAAGCGTTGGTCGCCAATCCGGCAGACCAGCGCTCGCTGTCGGAATGGGCGCTGACGGCTGGCGGTAGTGTCCGGACCTTGACGCGCGTGTTCGCGCAGGGTACGGGAATGACGTTTGCGCAGTGGCGAATTCAGGTTCGTGTCCGCGCGGCGCTGACGTATTTAGCTGCTGGAGTGCCGGTTTCGGTGGTCAGTAGGCGAGTCGGGTACGAAACCCCGAGTGCTTTTGTCGCCGTGTTCCGCCGAGTCACCGGCCGCACACCCGGCAGCATGATGAACAAGGGGAGTGTGGCTCCCGAATCGGTGCCGTACCTTCTGCACGCGTGAGTTGGGTTGCACCGGCCGGAAGTGCCCGGTGCAACCGTCGCGCTCAACGCCGCGGCGCGGACCACGCTTCCCACAGCTCCGCATACCGACCCCCGAGGTTGACCAACTCGTCGTGAGAGCCGTGCTCGACCACGCGGCCGTCGTTCATGACGAGGATCTGGTCGGCGTCGAC
>NZ_JBEOXI010000713.1:0-1638 GCF_040296465.1 Streptomyces sp. NPDC002130 | reverse complement strand
GCTTGCGCACGATGGTGGCGTTGATGCCGTTGCGCTTGAGGACCTCCGCCGTGCCGGACGTGGCGAGCAGCTCGAAGCCGTGCGGAGATGCGGTGGTCGGATCGAGAGGCATCGACCCGACCACGCCGATGACACCGTCGTCAACACCGATCACCTGTCCTCCGCGTAGGAGGGTGACGTCTTCTCTGGTGATCTTGGTCTTGTCGGCGCGAGCCGTCATCAGCCACTCTCCGTGATCATCCGTCAATTTCGCGAGCCAGGTCCCCATATGACCTGCCTCTACCTTCGTGTTCGTTGGCGGACCCCCCGAGTCGCGCTCTCAAACAAAGCCTCGCGCGAGCGCAGCCAGTGGGTGCCCCCGCTGTGTCATCCGCTCGGAGCACTTATCTCTGGGAGTGCATGTCCATCGTGTTTTCGTCGGCTACGAAATCTAGCCAGAAAACGCTAGCCAACAAACTCGTAGTAACGTCACTGAACGATTGTGACCGTGTTTTTCGGTGCGCTCAGTGCGTCAATTCGTCCTTCTTGGCGCGAGCCTTTTCGAGCGCCTTCTCTGCGCGCTTGCGAGCACGCTTACCCAGCACCTCGGTCTGCTCCGACGCCGTTTCTGCCCACTCGTTGCTCTTCTCGAGGGCGAGTTCGGCGAACTCCGAGCTGCGCTTGCTCGCCAGCTCTGCCAGTTCGGCGCTGCGCTCACGTGCGGTCTCGGCCAGTTCGGAGCCGCGCTTCTGCGCGACTTCGAGGATGTCCGGGCCGCGTTCTTTGGCGACCTCTCCGAATTCCGCGGCTCGCTTGCTCGCGATCTCCGCGAACTCGGAGCTGCGCTCCTTGGCAAGTTCGAGCCAATCCGTGCCGTGTGCCTTCGCGGTTTCGGCAAGTTCGGAACCGCGTTCGGACGCCACCGACAGAGCGTGTTCGACGCGATCGCTCGTGTGATCGGTCTGCGATGCGACCAACGGAAGTGCCGCGGCGATAGACGCCTGAGCCTTCTTCGCGGCGCGGCGGCCGCGCCAGCCGAGCGACGGCTTGCCCTCTGTGTCGACGGACGCGATCATCAGTCCGCCGAGCAGGCTGACGTTCTTGATGAAGTTGGTCCGCTGCATCGCTCGCAGTGACGGATCGGTTTCGTTCCAGAAGTCGTGACCGGCAAGCGTGGTCGGTACCAGGCTCCCCGCGAGGACCAACGACGCGAGGCGCGGCGCCTTGCCGGTGGCCAGCAGGGCACCGCCGCCGATCTGGACGGCGGCGTTGATCTTGACGAGTGTTTCCGGATCAGCAGGCACCTTCTGCGTCACTGCTCCTGGCAGCGTCTCGACGGATTTGTCGATCAGCGGTGACGCTTTGGCTGCTCGCTGAGCGGGGTTGCGCAAAGCATCGATTCCCCCGGCGATGAAGATCGTGGAAAGCAGTGGACGAGCAATTCGACGTACCAGCATGTTTCAAGCCTTCCAGAGTGAATGCGACATTCGGAGATAAACACTCTCCGCGGGGCCTCCCGGCAGGTTGCCCAGCTGCACTGAACTCTGTCGACAGGCACCCTCAAACGTGGAGGTGGGATGTGCCGACCTTCTCTTGCACCTTGTCCATGACCCCGGGCCCGTCCGGGGTTGCGGCGTACGCCTCGTCGAATTCTTTGAC
>NZ_JBEOXI010000712.1:0-1639 GCF_040296465.1 Streptomyces sp. NPDC002130 | reverse complement strand
TCCTCGGCCCAGGCGGCGAGTGCCGCGCTCAGCCGGGGGTCGGCGGAGCCGTCGTCGTCGGAGAAACCGGAGTCCGGGACCCTCAGCTGCGCGCTGGACCTACTCGGGACAGGAAGCACGGATGGTGAGGCAGATGGTGATCGGTGCCCCGGTCCAGACACCATGGCCCGGGACCCAGACGCGGTCTCGCGGTGGTGATGGTGGTGAGTGACTACGGCTCGGTAATCGGCTGGGCGGCGCTCAGCGTGAGTGGTTTGCTCATCGGCGCAATGCTCGGCATGTCCGGCCGGTTCGGTCACGGAACGATAGCTAGAGTCACTGCCTTGGGAGCGGGGTTAATACTGGCGGCCGCTGCAGTGGAGCTCGCCGCAGAGGCCGTTGCAACCCACCCCTGGAGTGGAGTCACGGCTCTCTTGGGCGGCGCAGCAACCTTCAGCGCCATCAACGCATGGTTGGCCACGCGCGGAGCCCGCGACCGCAAGCGCTGCGGAGAATGCCTAACGAAATTGAAGACCACTGCGACGGTGGGCCCCGCCACTGGCGCGCCCATCGCCATCGGGACCGCTCTCGACGCCGTGCCCGAGGCATTAGTACTCGGTGTGACACTACACAGCAGGGGCGTGGAACTCGCGCTGATCGCAGCCATTGCCATCGGCAATCTGCCCGAGGCGATGTCGGCTTCGAATGGGATGTCGAGAGCCGGTCGGTCTCGACATTGGATCCTCGCGCTGTGGAGTAGCGTCGCCGTTGCCACCATCTGTCTAACCGCCGCCGGATACGCTGCGTCATCGCTGCTCACAGACGACGCTGTCCTCCTTCTGCAAGCATTTGGAGCTGGAACACTACTGTCCTTGGTTGCGGAGACCATGCTGCCCGAGGCCGCCGAGAACAACCCCAAGTTCGGCGGGCTGATCGCAGCTGCGGGATTCGGTCTGCTGCTGTTGATCTCGGGCTTGGGGTGAGCACACAAAGGGGCATCTCACCGATAGATCCTGCTCGAAATCTCCCCACTCCCCTGGTTCTGGTGACGCTGCGGCCTTCCAGCGGTCCTTCAACCGGTGCAGCGACCAGTCGCAGATCCACATCTCTTGCATCGTGCGCCGTTGATTGCAAACCCCTGTCCATACTGCCGAGTCTCCCAGCGGTGGTTTCGGATGTGCATGGGGGCACATTGCACCAAGTCGGTGTTCTAGAGAACGGATTCAATCCAGTTGTCTTTCGATCATTGTGTTCGGCCGGACCCTCGTTCATCCCGGTTGCTCGACATTCTCTCGAAGCACTGGGGTCCTCGTGTGTGTTGCCGAGCAATGCCAATGCAATCCGCGCTATCGACCAGGCGTTCTGCTTCGGACACTGATTCCCGACCGCCGTTCTTTCTCCTTTCGTCATGCGACCACGATCTAATTGCCGAACTGCGCCTTGAGCTTTCGATGAGTGCAGTCTGCGGCACTATCTCGTGTCGACGACAACCAACCCGTGAGGTAAGTGCATTGAACCGATTCGAGGCCAGAAATCCCATCGCCGCTGTTTCCTCGAAGGCCACGGCAGGCGGCATGTCTGCCCCATTTAACTCTGCCCTGCTTGATGCGCTGAAACAGCGCGTTGTCATCGGCGACGGAGCGATGGGCACCATGATGCA
>NZ_JBEOXI010000711.1:0-1642 GCF_040296465.1 Streptomyces sp. NPDC002130 | reverse complement strand
CGGCCCGGACCTACATCCCGTACTGGTACCAGATCGGCACCCAGCTGGGGTACGGCGGCTTCCCCACCGCCCGACGGCGATCCCACAACTCGTGTCCGAGTTCGCCTCTGTGGCTGCCCTGATCGCATCGTTGTGCGTCGTGGGTTTCCCACCGGGTGTGCTCCTCGGCGGTTCTGCACATGCTCCTCCATGAAGGCCGACGGTAATGGCGGACCGAAGAGGGTGCCCCTGGATGAACTACCCGAGCGCCTCTACCGCGCGCGCGGGTTGTTGGCGGTGCTATGACCGATTGTCTTCGAACCTTCTCGCAGCGTGAACGACCCTGCGACCTGGGCGAACCCGAAGACACACCCTGACCGTGGCTTCCACGTCGACTGCTGCGATGTGTATCAGTTGACAGAGTGGGTAGCTCGAAAATCATGAGTACCGTGACCGAATCCGTAGATGTCAACGTCCCCATCTGTACCGCCTACGACCAGTGGACTCAATTCGAGTCGTTCCCCCACTTCATGTCCGGAGTACGGGAAATTCGACAAATCGACGATGTGCACACACATTGGATCCTCGAAATAGCCGGACAACCACGGGAATTCGACGCCACCATCACCGAACAGCACCCGGACGAACGCATTGCGTGGAAATCGGACGCAGGCCCCGATCATGCGGGTGTGATCACCTTCCACCGATTGGACGACTCGCACACCAGGGTGACAGCACAGATGGACATCGACCCTGATGGCTTCGTCGAAAACATTGCCGACAAACTCGGAGTCCTCACCCACAGAGTCAAAAAGGACATGGGGAGCTTCAAGGAGTTCATCGAATCCCGCGACCAGGAAACAGGCGCCTGGCGGGGAAACATCGAACGCCCGGACCAGATACGCCCCGACGAAGTCTGAACTCCCGCACCCCGCAGGCCTGGGGACTGCTGCGGCAGGAGTAGGCGCGGGCCACCGGAAGCGCAATCGCCCATCGGCACGGTTCCCCCGCAGGGGGTTACTACGGCTTCCCGAGTCCTACACGTGCGTGCCGAGGGTGCCGGTGTCGTTTGCCACGTGAGGACGAACGAAGCCACTGGAAGTCCAGGCACATCACCACGGTCAGACCGACACCTAACATCACGAGTAACAGAACCACGTTCACCATCGCCACTGCTCCCTCTGACATCGAATTAGCCACTCACACCACGGAAGGCAGAATTCTCAGACGCATTCCGGACGCGTACGTTCCGGTAGCTGGACTCAGGCAGCGGTCACGCCATGAATCGATCGGACCGATACGCGCATCCTCGACGTCGCGGACAAACCACGTGCGATCGGTTCTTCCGCCTCGAAACGCTCGATTGCGAGTGCGAGGCCCATGACCTGTCGCCACCACCGTTCACGTTCCTCGGATTCGGCCCACACAATTACATCCATCACTGTCTCCTCATCAACCCTGGGTTTGTTACCCAGGTCACAGATTTTGGAAACGTAGGACACGCGAAATTATGCAATGGAGAGAAGCGGGGACTCGCGGTGTGTCGCCGATAACCAATCCTCCTCGAGGCCTCCGAAAACAGATCCGAAGACACGAAACGAGTACAGCCGAAAAAGGAGCTTGCGAACTGACCCGCAGTCCAATCCACTCGGCCCCCGTCGAC
>NZ_JBEOXI010000710.1:0-1653 GCF_040296465.1 Streptomyces sp. NPDC002130 | reverse complement strand
GCGCTCTGCGCGGTGACCGGCGCCTACTGCCTGGCGCGGATGCGCAGCGGCACCGAGGGGCAGCGCAGCGCCGCGGGCGGCGAGGCGCCCACCCGCGGGTCGAACTCTTCCTTGCGCCACGAGCGCGCCGCCAATTGTTCGGGGAGAGAGCGAACTCCGGCGAGGAGAAGCATCATCGTATGTTCGGCGACATTGCCCGCGTACGCTCCGGCAGCAGACGTCCAGACCCGCTTGTCGTCGATCACACCGGCGTCGAACCAGGGCTCGATCCCGGCGAACGGCAACTGCACCCAGCGAACCGAATCGGGTAGCGACGACGGGAACGTCTCCGGCCCCTGTACCCACACGACGCCCTCGGCTTCTGCCAGTGGAACGAGAGCTCCACCGGCTCGGCGTATTCCGTCGGCGACGTGAGGATCCTCGACGGGACCGAGGTGGATGCGAGGGGTGCTGGCGTCTGTCATGTGGGTGCTTTCTGTTCGAGTAGCGGACGATCTAACAGCGGACAATCAGACGACGGCTGTCATTCCGCCGTCGACGTAGAGGATCTGACCGTTGACGAAATCCGAAGCCGGGGATGCCAAGAACAGTAGCGACCCGATCAGCTCCTCGGTACGGCCCCAGCGTCCGGCGGGCGTCCGCTTGGCGAGCCACGCGGTGAACTCCGGATCGTTGACCAGCGCAGAGGTCAATTCGGTGTCGAAGTATCCCGGTGCGATCGCGTTGATCTGCAAACCGAAGGGTGCCCAGTCGGCGCACATTCCGCGGGTGAGCATCTTCAGCCCACCCTTACTGGCCGCATACGGTGCGATACCTGCTCGGCCGAGTTCGCTCTGCACCGAGCAGATGTTGACGATCTTCCCGTGTCCGCGCTCGACCATGCCGCGGGCGAATTCACGTCCGACGTAGAACGCACTGGTCAGGTTGGTGTCCATGACACGCCGGAAGTCGTCGTCGCCGAACTCGAGAAGCGGGGCACGGTGTTGCACGCCGGTGTTGTTGACAACGATCTCGACCGGGCCGACCTCCGCCTCGATGCGTGTCGCCGCATCCCGGACGGCAGCCGAATCGGTGACGTCGAAAGCGAATGCGTGCACCGTTGCACCGGTCGCGTCGGCGATGCGTCGACGCTCGGCTTCGAGCACGTCGACATTTCGGCTGTTGAGCACCACTACCGCACCCGCCTCGGCGAGACCAGTCGCGAGGGCCGAGCCGATGCCTCGGCTCGAACCCGTCACCAGCGCGACCTTCCCGGAAATGTCGAACGGGCCGGGGCTTGCGGTGCTACTCACGCTGTGACGCTCCTCTGAGATGTATGGATGTAGTCGACTGCCTCGCCCACCAGTGTGCTCGGTTTGGAGACGACATTCAGCGTGACGCCGCGCTCGTCGTCTGCGAGCGGTTCGAGAGCGTCGAACTGGGAGATGAGCAGACTCTCCGGCATGAAGTGCCCGGCGCGGAAACGCATACGTGCGGAGATAGTCTCGAAATCACCGGCCAGGTGGACGAACTGCACGTCGAGACCGTCCGGGCGCAACCGGCCCCGATAGTCCTTTCGCAGAGCCCCCTCGACCTCGCCCAGTACGCGGAGTTCATCCGGGCCCGCGGCACCCGCGTCGCCGTGATCTGCAACCCCAACAACCCCGACGGCGG
>NZ_JBEOXI010000709.1:0-1654 GCF_040296465.1 Streptomyces sp. NPDC002130 | reverse complement strand
CCCGGCAAGTACGGCACCGACACAGCAGTCCACACCGCGAGACCGTCCCGGAACCCCGAGAACACCAATTCAGCGGGGATCTCCTTCCCGTCACGCACCAATCGCACATTCACCGGGGCTGGCGGTGCTGACGGCCCACGCTTGCGTCGTCCGAACATCACTGACCTTCTTCCGCGAATAGTGCCTGCACTTCGTCTGACCGGTCGATCGCGGTCTCATCCACCCGTTCTCCGTCACCGAGGGCGGTCACGTCCACCGTCTCCGCGTCGACAGGTTCCTCGTGGCGGATTGCCAGATCCGCCGCTGCCGCCTGCTCCGCGCGTTCCAAAGCGGGCAGGAGCCCGGCAGCGCCGACGAGATCGCCGAGTTCTGCTCGGTCCAAGACTGCACTCCCACAGAACTATTCGAGTCACTGCTAACCTCAAGCCACGTCAACTGTTGCAACGATGGCTAGAACCCGCCCCGTCGTTTCTGGACTACTTTTCAACCGTCGTTAACAACTGGTACCAAGTCGCAGGATTCAACACCGAGTTGCCGAAACACGACTGCGGGCGCGTGTCCGACATCCTCGAGATGTTCCGGATCATCACCTACGGCATCGACCACCACTCAAAGAACCGGACGCCCGTCGAGGACAAGCTGGCGTTCGAACTCGAGTTCCAGGGCTTCAATCACAACGACCCGCAGGAAAATCACATGGCGAGCTACGTCGACTTCCTACTGGAGTCCTGGCTGCACCTACGTGCGGGTGAGGAACGTCTGCGCGCAGAATCGGTAGTGGACGCTCTGGGGAAGTATCCGCGGCCGATCACCCTGTCCAACTTCGTCGCCTTCGACGTGGTTGGGTGCTGACAGAACTCCCTACCTGCTGTATAGATCCAATAGGTTTTTACTGTGATTATTGCTTTATATGGTCGTAAATGCGACCATATAATCTATGGATGAGATGACGGTGCACGATGCGGCAGCCGCACTTGCGGTGACCGAACGTCAGGTCACCAGATTGGCGCGCGCCGGCACCATCACCATCACCCGCGAGGTCGGCAAATCCCTCCTACTCAGCAGCGCATCCGTGCATCGCATCGCTCAGACCACTCGCCGCCGCGGCCGCCCGTGGAACCCGGACGTCGCATGGGCTGCGCTGGCACTGCTCTCTCACCGCACAGTCGACTGGATCTCACCGCCAGAACAGATCACCCGACTCAAACATCGTTTACGTCGGTCCAACGCGGACGAGGTGGCGTACCTCGCCAGGAACCGCGCCACCACACACCACATGGATACATGGGACGGAGATGCAGACGCCCTGATCAGGGACGGCCACCTCGCTGCCACCGGAGTCAGTGCCATCATTCACGTACCGGAAAGGGCTGCCCGATTCGGACTGTCCTCGACCCTGGGTGACAAAGCCGACGGGTACATCGTCGATGACGCTTTCGAGGACATCGTCGAACAGTTCGGGATGCTGTCTCCTGACGGAGACGTCACCCTGCGGGTCGTCACCGCTCTGAACCCGTTCTTCGACACGACAACACTGCCGATCGCGGCCGTGGCCGTTGACCTGATGGAATCCCTCGACACTCGTGAGCGCAGCGCCGGCACTCGCGTCCTACAGGAGCTGCTCGATGACTTCCGCTGACAGGCCACAGCGGCC
>NZ_JBEOXI010000708.1:0-1658 GCF_040296465.1 Streptomyces sp. NPDC002130 | reverse complement strand
CTGCGGGTCGCCATCGTCGGATCCGGCCCCGCCGGGATCTACGCCGCCGACGCCCTGCTCAAGTCCGAGGTGGCCGCCGAACCCGGTGTGTCCATGAAGGGTCTCCGCCGCAATCCGGTGGGGGCCCTTCAGGTCGCTTCGGGTGTTGTATCGGTTGACGGTCAGATGGTCGGAGCGTCACCGAGCAGGCGGTACTCGAGCCACAACTCCGCACGTTCCGTGGGGGAGCCGAGGTCGAGCTGGAGAAGGCTCTCGATCCGAGCGAGTCTGCTGCGCAACGTATGCCGATGAATATTCAGCGCTGTGGCCGCGGCGTCGCCCACCCCGTTGTGTGCCAACCACATGGCCAAGGTTCGGTAGAGATCGCTACCGCCCTTCGCTTCCAGAAGCGGGCGCAAGTGTGCCGCCGCGAATGCCGTCGAGCGATCCTGATCGAGAAACGCGGACAATCCGCTCTCCGAGAGTTCGGCGAACCGCATCGAAGGCAGGTTGCGGGCGCCGGCCTCGGCTGCTGCCTGCGCGGCTTGGCGTCTGGCGCGCGAGAGATCGTCCCACCACAACATGTCCGACACGCCGACGGTTACGTCGATTTCGTTGACACGGGCGAGGATTCGCCCGCTGTCCGTGGCTGAGACGACGGCGATCAGCGCACCGTCGGTGATGCCGAATGCCAGATCGCGGCTGAGACCGTCGAGCAGTGAGACGGACACGCTCTCGAGCAGGCCACTCGGGCCCGCTACGTGGAAGACCTGGAAAGGCTCGACCGGAAATCCTCCCCACAATTCCCCGGAGATGTTGTGGGCGAGCGCATTCTGGCCTTCGAAGAGCTGATGCATCGCAACGGTGCGCAGGTGGTTCATCGTCAGCTGCGCGTCTCGGGTTCGAGCCGTCATCAAGGTGAGCAGAGACGCGGCTGCGATGACGATGCCCTGATTCAGAGAACCGACGGCGCCGGGGCAGCCGGCAACGAGGTATCCCATCAGCTTTCCCCTCGACGTCAGCAGAGGGTGGGAGATGACGTCCTCGTTCTCACTCGTGAGGAAACTGACTTCCATCGGGCGGGCGTCGCGCTCGGGGGCCGTTCGCTCGATTCCGGCGGCCGCGGCGGTGTGTGAGATCTCGACGGTATGTCCGGCCGAGTCCAGCAGAGCCGCCCATCCGCCGATCAATTCCGCCACCCGTCGTACGACTGCCCGGGTGCCGTTGACCGTCACCGCAGCTTGAAGCAGCCGCCGCAGGCTTTGGTAATTGCTGCGCAGCGCTTTCATGTCGTCGTCGGATTGCGCCTTCGACACCGCTTTGGTCAGGGCGATGAAAGGTGTTCGCAATGGGACGTCGAGAAGGGGCACACTGAAACGGGTGGCCGCATCCACCAGAGTCTGTGGCGCCTGCTCGTATCCGAGGCCGGTTCCGAAACCGATTCCGGCAATTCCGGCCGCCACCAGGGTCCGTACGAATCGGGTCGTTTCCGCGGCCGTCGTCGGTAGTGACACCCCGGTGATGAGGAGTAGTTCGCCGCCGTCGAGGAAGGGTGTCGGGTCGGGAAGTTCGGAGACATGTGCCCAGGTCAGGGTGCGGTCGAGCTGGTCGTGCCCAGCCAGGACGCGAAGGCCGAACTGTTCGGTCGCACACCGCCGAGCTGGAGCCCGAGAACCTCT
>NZ_JBEOXI010000707.1:0-1659 GCF_040296465.1 Streptomyces sp. NPDC002130 | reverse complement strand
GGAACGTCTCGCCTCATGCAGGTGGTGATCCCCGCCAGGAGCCACTGCGCCGTACAGGATCCTGACCAGCGAGGAACGCTCTCATCCCCTTACTGCTCGTTTCAGTCAGTGGCCCTAGCCACACCGCAGCGCAGGCCCCCGCCCCCTCCGGACGCTGTTTGCACGATGAGTTCCCTCGGCTCAGGAAACGGTGAAGTCCTGCGGCTCAAAGCGACCGACCTCGGCGCGAAGCCGGTCGGTGGACCAAGGCCAGCTGAAGCTGTTGCGGCCGTTGGCGTCGAGGTAGTAGCTCCTGCACCCACCGGCGTTGTAGACGGTGTCGGCCAGCGCGGTCTGCAGCCGGGCGTTGTACGCGGCCTGCACGTCGCCGCGTACCTCCAGCGCCGCCCAACTCTCCTCCCGTGCGGCCTTGATGGCGCCTAGGACGAGGTCGAGCTGTGCCTCCAGAATGGCGAACGCCGACGAGTGCCCGGTGCCCAGGCCGGGGCCGAGGAGCAGGAAGGCGTTGGGGAAGCCCGCGACGACGGTGCCGAGGTACGCCTCGGGGGAGCCCTGCCAGCGGTCAGCGAGCGAGCGGCCGGCTCCGTCTCGGACGAGGCCCGCGAGCGGCGTGTCGAGGATGTGGAAGCCGGTGCCGAGGATGATCGCGTCCACCTCGGCGGCGCTGCCGTCGGCGCCGTGCACGGTGCTGCCTTCGACGGCGTGCACCGCGGCGGCGTGCACGTCGACATTCGGTCGCCTCAGCGCGGGGTAGTAGTGGTTGGAGAACAGGATGCGCTTGCAGCCGATGGTGTAGTCGGGGGTCAGCTTGCGGCGCAGTTCGGCGTCGCGGACCGTGGCCCGCAAGTGGGCCCGTGCGATGGCCTGGACGCCACGCATCAGCGCGGGGCGCCGGAATCCACGTCCGAGCGTCTCCATGGCCCGGTACTCCAGCCCTGCCACCGCGGCTCGCGCGCCCGGCAGGTGGCGCATCGCCCACCGTTCGGCCTTCGGTATGTGATGGTCCAGCTTGGGCAGCACCCACTGGGCGGTGCGCTGGAACACATGCAAGCGGGCGACGTCGGGGGCGATCGCTGGGACGAACTGTACGGCCGAGGCGCCGGTGCCGAGCACCGCGACGCGCTTGCCGCGCAGGTCGTAGTCGTGGTTCCAGCGCGCGGAGTGGAACACCTCGCCGGGGAAACCGTCGAGGCCGGGGACGTCCGGGACGAGAGGCTCGTTCCACGGGCCGGCGCCGGCGATCAGGAATCGGGCGGTGAACTCACCGGCGTCGGTACGGACGAGCCAGCGGGCCTGGCCGGGCTGCCATCGCGCTTCGGTCATACGCACCCCGAACCGGGTGTGTTCGCGCAGCCGGTACGTGTCGGCGACCCGCCTCACGTACGTGAGGATCTCCGGCTGGTGCGCGTACACCCGCGTCCAATCCGGGTTCGGAGCGAAGGAGTAGCTGTAGAGGCGGGACGGTACGTCGCACTGGCAGCCGGGATAGGTGTTCGCCCGCCACGTGCCGCCGAAGTCGTCGGCCGCCTCGATGATCAGGAAGTCCCGGATACCGGCGCCGCGGAGCCTGGCCCCGGCGCCAACCCCGGAGATGCCGGCGCCGACGACGATGACCTCGACGTGTGTGCTCATGCCGCAATGCTCCTGTCGATGGCTCGC
>NZ_JBEOXI010000706.1:0-1664 GCF_040296465.1 Streptomyces sp. NPDC002130 | reverse complement strand
CGCCGTCCTTCACACCCAGCAGCATCGCCTCGATCTCCGCACGGGTGTAGACCAGTGCGGGACCGTCGGGGAAGCGCGAGTTGCGCACGGCCACGCCGCCCCTCACGCGCGAGCGGGGCACAATGCATACCGTGAACGCCGAGAGCCGAAGGGTGACGCCGAGCGTCCCGAGCCGTCTGGCCGTCCCCGCCGGGGTGCTCGCGGCCGTCGCCGCCGCCTTCGCCTACGTGGGCACCGTGGACCCCAACGAGCCCGGCCACTACCCCGTGTGCCCGCTGTTGCGCTACACCGGCCTCTACTGTCCCGGCTGCGGCGGACTGCGCAGCGCGCACGCCTTCGTCCACGGGGACGTCCTCACGGCGCTGCACGCCAACGCCCTCGCGACCCTCGGCTATCTGGGCTTCGCCGTGCTGTGGACCGTATGGGTGGTCCACGCGGTCCGCGGGCGCCCGCTGCGGATCGACCCCCGCCCGGAGCTGGTGTGGGGTGTCGGGGCGTTGCTGCTGGTCTTCTCCGTGGTCCGTAACCTGCCCTTCGGCGGCTGGCTCCACCCTTGATCAACGGACGGACGTCCAGTACGGGGGAGGGACCGGCGTCAACCGGATGCGAGGCCTACGCCCCGCTGCGGATACCATCGCAGTGACCATCGGTTCTCCGATCGGTCGCAGGAACTGTCAAGAGTCTGGAAGGGGGCCGCTCGCGTGAGTGTGCTCGACGAGATCATCGACGGAGTCCGTGCCGACCTCGCGGAGCGGCAGGCGCGCGTCAGCCTCGACGAGCTCAAGGAGCGCGCGGCGAAGGCGCCCGCGGCCAAGGACGGCGTGGCCGCACTGCGCGGCGACGGTGTCAAGGTCATCTGCGAGGTCAAGCGCTCCAGCCCGTCCAAGGGCGCGCTGGCCGCGATCGCCGACCCGGCCGGTCTCGCCGCGGACTACGAGGCGGGCGGCGCGGCCGTCATCTCCGTCCTCACCGAGGAGCGCCGCTTCGGCGGCTCGCTCGCCGACCTCGAGGCGGTCCGGGCCCGGGTGGACATCCCGGTCCTGCGCAAGGACTTCATCGTCACGTCGTACCAGCTGTGGGAGGCCCGCGCCTACGGCGCCGACGTCGTGCTGCTGATCGTCGCCGCCCTCGACCAGCCCGCCCTGGAGTCCCTCATCGAGCGCGCCGAGTCCATCGGGCTCACGCCGCTCGTCGAGGTGCACGACGAGGACGAGGTGGAGCGCGCGGTCGACGCCGGCGCCCGTGTGATCGGCGTCAACGCGCGCAACCTCAAGACCCTCGAGGTCGACCGCGGCACCTTCGAGCGGGTGGCGCCGGAGATCCCCGACCACATCATCAAGATCGCCGAGTCCGGCGTCCGCGGCCCGCACGACCTCATCGCCTACGCCAACGCCGGCGCCGACGCGGTGCTGGTCGGCGAGTCCCTGGTCACCGGCAAGGACCCCAGGACAGCCGTCTCGGACCTCGTCGCGGCCGGCGAGCACCCCGCACTCCGCCACGGCCGGAGCTGATCACCGCTAAGCTTGTCCCGATGACTGACACCCTGACGACCGTGGACCGGTACGCCCGCCTCGCGCGCGGCTGCCGCCCCCGCGGCTGCCGTGCGCCCGCACCCCGGGTCCACGGCCCCCCCGTCCGGGAAGGCAACGGTGACGAGCCGGGCG
>NZ_JBEOXI010000705.1:0-1668 GCF_040296465.1 Streptomyces sp. NPDC002130 | reverse complement strand
CCTGACGGCGGTGCGCGAGGTATCCACCGCGGTCACTCTCTCCACTCTCACCACGGTGGCGGTGTTCGTGCCCATAGCCCTGGTCAGCGGCCTGGCTCCGGAGGCACCGGGGAGATACGGCCCTCGTCCAGGAACAGGGCCTCCTCGTCCCGGTCGTAGCGCAGCGCCACCGGCCGGGAGGGCAGCGGGGCACGGACGTAGGGGCGGCGCCCGCCGGGGAGCTTCGGGCGATCGCCGTCGCGGCGCATCAGCCACAGCAGCCGGTGGCCCAGCTCGAGGCCCCGTTCCCATGCCTCGGCGTCCCCGGTGAGCGGGACGGTGAGGTCCGGGCGGGCCGTGGCCGTGATCCAGGCGAGTACGTCCAGCGGCGCCGGGGTGCCGCCCAGGCGGGTGTCGAGGTGGTCCAGCAGGCCCGGGGCCAGATTCGGCTCGCGGCCGCCCGGGCGCCGGAACAGCGGGCGGATCCGGCCGGGGCGCACCAGCGGGAGCAGCGAGGTGACGAGCAGGGGCGGGTCGGCCTCGGGCGTCTCCACCACGAAGACCTGCCGTTCGTCCGCCACCCGCCACAGCTCCGGGCGAGCCGCGTCGATCAGCCGCTGGTCGGGGATGAGCCACTGCTCGTCGTAGGGCGCGAGCAGGACGCGCACCGGCTCCGGGCAGGGCCCCGAGGCGCGTACGAGTTTCTCCGTGCCGCTGCCGGCCCGGCCGGGCAACTGGCCGACCGCCGTGTGCAGCGTGCGCGAGCGGGTCGGCTCGAACAGGGACTCGCGGTCCGGCCCCTGGGCCTTCACCAGAGCGTCCCAGCGGGCCTCACAAACGCGCTGGACGGCTCCGGCCGGACTAGGAGGCTTGCTCGGCGAGAGTGGCCTTGGCCCAGCGGTAATCGGCCTTTCCGCTGGGAGAACGCCTGATCGACGGAACGTTCATGACGGTGCGCGGCACTTTGTACCGAGCGACCTGCGACGCGCAATGCTCACCGATCTCGGCAGCGTCCGGGACGTCGAAGCCTTCGCGGGTCGTGATGACCGCCGCGACGCGCTCACCGAACTTCGCATCCGGAATTCCCGCGACCAAAGCGTCGAGCACCGCCGGGTGACTCTTGAGCGCCTGCTCGACCTCTTCCGGATACACCTTCTCCCCGCCGGTGTTGATGCACTGAGAACCACGTCCCAGCAGGACGATCGAGCCGTCGGCTTCGACACGTCCGACGTCGCCGAGCACCGACATCCGCACCCCGTCGATCACCGGGAACGTAGCCGCCGTCTTGACCGGATCATTGAAGTAGCCGACCGGCACGTGACCACTGCGAGCGATGTACCCGGTCTCGGGAGATCCCGGCTCCAGCGGCCGCATCCTTTCGTCCACGACGCGGGTCTCGTCGCGAGCAGCGATGCGCATCAAACCGTCTTCGCCGATCTCGAGATTGCCGTCGACGCCCGACTCCGAGGAGCCGAATCCGTCGCGGATCACCAGGTTCGGGAGTATCGACTTGAGCTGCTCCCGCAGTGAGAGCGAGAACAAGGCTCCACCCGACGAGACCATTCCGACCGTGCTGAGGTCGTAATCTACTGCGTTTGCTGCCAATTCGTCTGCGAGCGGACGTGCCATCGCGTCTCCGACGACGGTGATGGAGACGGCCTTCTCACTCCCGGCGAGCTGCAGCGTCGC
>NZ_JBEOXI010000704.1:0-1674 GCF_040296465.1 Streptomyces sp. NPDC002130 | reverse complement strand
CCCTGGCTCGCCCCCGACCTTCGCCCGCTTCCTGTCAGAAAGCCGAGGTACCCGTCATGCGCCGCAGACTCCTCGCCCTGGTGGCAGCGCTCTCCTCACTGCCGCTGGCGCTCGCCGCCGCCCCGACCGCTCACGCGGCCGACCCGACGACCATGACCAACGGGTTCTACGTGGACCCCGACTCCAGCGCGAAACGGTGGGTGGCCGCCAACCCCGGCGACGGCCGGGCCTCCGCGATCAACGCCTCCATCGCCAATACCCCGACGGCCCGCTGGTTCGGCTCCTGGAGCGGCAACATCGGGACCGCCACGGGGGCGTACGCGGGCGCCGCGGACGCCCGGGACAAGCTGCCCCTCCTCGTCGCCTACAACATCTACAACCGTGACTACTGCGGCGGACACTCTGCGGGCGGAGCCTCGTCGCCGTCCGCCTACGCGAACTGGATCGCCCAGTTCGCGGGCGGGATCGCCGGCCGCCCGGCCGTCGTCGTCCTCGAACCGGACTCCCTCGGGGACTACGGCTGCATGAGCCAGGCGCAGATCGACGAACGCGAGAGCATGCTGACCGGTGCGCTCGCCGAGTTCAACCGCCGAGCTCCCAACACCTGGGTCTACCTCGACGCCGGCAACCCGGCCTGGGCGAGCGCGGCGACCATGGCCCGGCGTCTTCACGAAGCCGGTGTCCGGCAGGCTCACGGTTTCTCGCTCAACGTCTCCAACTACCTCACCACGGCCGAGAACACCGCGTACGCCGACGCCGTCAACAGGGAACTCGGCGCCCGGTACGGCTACACCAAACCGTTCGTCGTGGACACCAGCCGCAACGGCAACGGCTCGAACGGCCAGTGGTGCAACCCGTCAGGCCGCCGTATCGGCACTCCCACCCGGCTGGGCGGCGGCGCCGAGATGCTCTTGTGGATCAAGGTTCCGGGCGAGTCCGACGGCAACTGCGGCGTGGGAGGCGGCTCCTCGGCCGGACAGTTCCTCCCCGAGGTCGCCTACAAGATGATCTACGGCTACTGATCCCGGGCCGTTCGGGCGCTTCCTGTGTTCCGTGCTCGGCTGATCCGACACCAGGGCCGAGGCCGTCCGCGTCCTTCACGGGTGCGGTCGGCCTCGGCCCGCGGGGCGTTGCGGTCCGATACGGACCGATACGGGCAGCCAAGATCGACAACTGGTCAAACGTGACGTGAGCTGCGAAGCTGGAGTTCGAGGGCTCATCTACTAGGTTGTCTAGGAGGTACCCGTGAAGATGCTGATCAACGTCCCGGAGAACGTGGTCGCGGATGCGCTGCGTGGTCTGGCGGCTGCCCACCCGGAGCTGACCGTGGACGTGGAGAACCGGGTGATCGTGCGGCGGGACGCTCCCGTCGCCGGACAGGTGGGGCTGGTCTCGGGCGGGGGCTCGGGGCACGAGCCGTTGCACGGCGGCTTCGTGGGCCCCGGCATGCTGTCGGCGGCCTGTCCGGGCGAGGTCTTCACCTCCCCCGTGCCCGACCAGATGCTGCGCGCGGCCGCCGCCGTGGACAGCGGGGCCGGCGTGCTGTTCATCGTGAAGAACTACACCGGGGACGTGCTCAACTTCGACATGGCCGCCGAGATGGCCGAGGACGAGGGCATCCAGGTCGCGAAGGTGCTGGTCCAGTTGCGGACCCGTTCTCAGAACTGTGAACCG
>NZ_JBEOXI010000703.1:0-1679 GCF_040296465.1 Streptomyces sp. NPDC002130 | reverse complement strand
CCTCAGCCGTGTGTCACGGCAGCCACCGCCCTGCGCCCGGCGGGGGAAGCCGGACACAGGGCGGCCGCACCCACGCGGCACGGCAGGCCTGGTCAAGGCCCTACCGCTGTCCATCGCCGCGGGGAATCGGGACCCCTGTGCACCTCAAGTCCGGTCCACTGAACGACCGAACCCAACTACGTTCCACATCGTGGCACGCTATGCTGGAATCCGGCACAGATCATGACCGTGACTCCGTGTCGGAGTCAAGAGGAATGAGAACCAGGGACCACAGGTCTGAGGGGGCATCGAATGGAAATGAAGAGCGTCACCAGGTCGCTCCGGGTTCTGGAGGCAGTCGCCCGACACCAACCCGTGACCGTCGGGGAGTTGACCAAGATCTTCGGGCTGCCGAAGTCCACCGTGCAGCGCACCCTGGTCACCCTCAACGAGGCAGGCTGGCTGCGGGCGAACCGCAAGGACACCACCCGCTGGGAGGTCGGCGCCCGCGTCCTGGCCGTACGCCCCGCCGCGCTGCAGGGCTCCAGCCTGTTCGCCGCCGCCCGTGAACCCATGATCCGGCTCCGCGACGCGCTGAACGAGACCATCCATCTGTCGGTTCCGGACGCCCTGCACGGCATGGTCGTCGTCGACCGCGTCGACTGCGACCAAGCCGTACGCACCTTCCATGCCATCGGCGACACCTCACCCCTGCACGCCACCGCCGCCGGGAACGCCGTGCTGGCCCATCTGGAAAGGTCCGAGATAGACGAGGTCGCCGCGGGGACGCTGGAGGGTTACGGCGAGGAGACCATCACCGACCCGAGGCAACTGCGCGCGGAGCTCCGCCGCGTGCGAGAGCGTGGCTACGCCGTCAACCACAACCAGTACCTGCAGGGTGTCTGCGCGATCGCGGCGCCCGTGCTCGACGGTGAGGGCACACCGCTGGCCGCGGTGTCCGCCTCCCTGCCCGACTCCCGCTTCGAACCCGACCGGCTGCCCGAGCTGGGCCGGCTGGTCTCCGAGACGGCTACGGAGATCACCGCCCGGCACCTGGCCTGACGACGGGCCCGGTGTCACTTCACGATCACGTAGATCTTGCGCACGGTTTCGATGGTCTTCCAGACACCGACGAAGCCCGGCTTCATGACAAAACTGTCACCCGCCTTGTAGACCACCGGCTCGCCGCCTTCCGGCGTGAGTTCGACGATGCCGGAGAGGATGTGGCAGAACTCGAAGGTCTCGCCCTTGATCGAGCGCGTCTCGCCGGGCGTCGCTTCCCAGACTCCCGTATGGATCAATTCCTCACGGGCGACGTCCTGGACCCAGGTCTTGAACGCGGGGTCGCCGGAAACCAGACGTTCCGGGAGCGGGCCGGACTTGTGCGGCGCGAAGGAGGGATGGGTGTCGATGGTCTTCAGAAGTGACATGTCTTTCCTGTCCTGGGCTCGAGAAAGGGCTGCTGGAGTCGCGGGTTGCCTGGGCCGCCGGTTGGCGGCCGTCCCCCGTGCCCGGCGGCGTGGAGACCGGGCACGGGTGAGGCCCGTCACGGTGCGTGCTACGCCGTCGTCAGGGCATGACCGCCGTCATCGCACGGGCACCGCAAGGTACTGGTACTCCAGGAACTCGTCGATCCCGACGCGGCCGCCTTCACGCCCGAGCCCGGACTGCTTGACGCCGCCGAAGGGTGCGGCGGGGTT
>NZ_JBEOXI010000702.1:0-1683 GCF_040296465.1 Streptomyces sp. NPDC002130 | reverse complement strand
GCGTCGTTGATCTGCGGGATGACGATGCTCATCACGATTGCGACGGCCAGCACGATGGCAGCCGGAAGGATGGTCGTGCGATCGAGGCCGAACCACCGCCGGTCAACCGGAACCCAGCGGTCGTCGGGTTCGTACCGGGCACGTGGCGGTCCTTCCCGTTCCGTAACGTTCGCGTGTGTCATTTATGCCTCGGTTTCCGTGACTTTGTGGGTTGAAGAGTTCGCGCACAACAGTTTCCGATGCCTGTGTGCCGGAGAAGATCGGCAGGCCCCGAGAATCCGAGGAGTGAGCTTGTCTGTGAAGAAATTATCAAACCGAATATTTCGGGCTGCGGACTGAACTCGTTGTTTCTTTCCGAACTTGCATCGGTGCAGCTCGACCGTCGGCTGAGGAGGTCGCCTGGATTTACGGATTTCTCAGTAATGGTGCGTACGTTGGGCGTCGGCTCGTTGACGCCCTCGGGATGTTGACGTGCCGCCAAACTTTTTGTCGTCGACTGTTCAGATGCTGGTGAGCAAAAGGATCGCGGACGGCCACCCGAAGTGAATATCGTCGACTCCCAGCGTGTTCCTTCGGTGCGCGCACCTGTTCAGCATCTGGAGTGGCCCGTGTCGAAGTGGCAGTACACATGAAGATCTCGAAGAAGACGGCGCTGGTTGTCATGGCTGCATTCGCCCTGACGTTGGGATCGGCGCAAGTCGGGACCGCCCGCGCGGACACACCGGTCAAGGTCAGTGTGGCCGGTCATGTGGTGAACGCTGGGCACTTCGAGCAGGTGCGGCGCCCGAATCGCTGCGTGAAGGCATCGCTGACAAAGCCGAAGCCGAGCGAGCAGAAGACCACGAATCGCAGCGGGCGTCGTGGTAGCGGGGGATGCTTCTGAGCTCGCCGGCCGCCTTCGTTGTTTCCTGCTCCGGAAACTGCAACACGTTCTAATATCGGGTCATGGACGTGACCTATGACGGGACCAAACGCGAAGTCGCCACAGGCAAAGGCACCTTGCGTTATCACGAGGCAGGGGATGGTCCGCCGTTGATCCTGTTGCACGGCTCGGGGATCGGCGTGAGTGGGTGGCGGAACTATCGGGGGAACCTCGAGGTGTTCGCGAAGCATTTCCACTGCTACATCCTCGAGTTCCCGGGTTTCGGCGTGAGCGATCCCGTCGACGGGCATCCGGTTCTCACGGCAGCTTCGGCGGTGATCCGATTCATGGACGCGCTGGGAATCGAATCGGCTGCGATGATCGGCAATTCGATGGGCGGAGTTGTCGGGGTCAACGTCGCGATGAGGTTCCCTGACCGCGTCCGCAGATTGGTCACCATCGGCGGAGTGGGCCCGAACATCTTCAGTCAGAACCCGAGCGAAGGCACGCGGCTCCTGCAGGACTTCGCCGACGCTCCCAGTCGCGACAAGTTGGTTCGCTGGCTCGAATGCATGGTGTACGACAGGGCCGTGATCACCGAGGAACGGATCGCGGAGCGGTGGGAAACTGCCAACGACCCGGCATCGCATCAGGCATTGTCTGCGATGTACGGGTCCAAAGCCTTTGCTGCTCAGCAACAGATGATGGCCAACTCGGACGCACCGCCCTACTGGTCGATGATGCACAAGGTGCAGTGCCCGACCTTGCTGACGTGGCAAGGAACTCGGCGCGTCACCGCGGGCCGTGCAGCGGGCGGCGGG
>NZ_JBEOXI010000701.1:0-1684 GCF_040296465.1 Streptomyces sp. NPDC002130 | reverse complement strand
GGTCTCGAAGTCACGCGCACTGGCAGAGGTGCGCCGCAGATTGGTCGAGTCGGGTGATCTGGATCAGTCCGCCGTGGTGATCTCGGCTGGTGACGGTGCGTTGGATGCGGACATGCTCGAATACTCCGATTTCGCGATCCGGCCGAGGCACGGTGAGCTGGAAGAACTGAATTGGCAACGGCCGACCGTTACTGTGACAGAAAGGTCCGGTATCGCAGCGAGCGCGGAGATATTGCGGTGGTTCTCTTCCGCGCTCGGGTAATACACGCTCTCTATGAAGGGGATTTAGTTGTCTGTATCGCTTGCCAAAGGGCAGAACGGCCCGCTGGACGTCTCGGATGTAGTTGTGTCGGTTCAGTTGGCTGCAGCCGCTGACCTGTCTGCACTCCTCGTGACGAGCAACGGAAAAGTTCGTTCCGACGCCGACTTCGTCTTCTTCAACCAGCCGACCGGACCCGGCGTGCAATTGGTGCCCAACCCGGGTGGCATTGCCTCACTCCGAGTCTCGCTCGCCGGCGTCCCGGCAGACATCGAGCAAGTCCGCGCCGTCATCACGCTCGACGACGCTTCGTCGAACTTCGGGCGCACTGCTGCACCGACCGCTCGGGTCTCCGATGCGGCCGGGAACGTGTTGTACGAGTACGTGATCGACGGCCTCACCGCCGAGTCCATCGTCATCGCGCTCGAGGTGTACCGACGCCAGGGTGCGTGGAAGGTGCGCGCCGTCGGCCAGGGTTACGCCGGTGGATTTGCCGCGCTGGTCACCGATCACGGTGTGTCCGTCGACGATGCTCCCGCGCCGCCGCCGCCCACTCCGGTCGCGGCTCCGGCTCCGATCGCCCCGCCGTCGTCCGTCGCTCCTACACCGCCGGCATACAACCAGCCGCCGCAGCAGCAGCCTTCGTACAACGCTCCGCCGGTTCCGCCGGCCCCGCCCGCGTACAACCAGCCGCCCGCCTACAACCAGGGCCCGACGCCGCCGGCCTACCCGCCGGCGCAGCAGCCTGCCTACAACCAACAGCCTGCGTACAACCAGCAGCCGACGTACAACCAGGCGCCCCCGGCGCCTCCCGTGCAGAACCAGCCGCCGGCCCAGCAGCCCGAGGTGAGCCTGGTCAAGGGACGTCCTGTCAGCCTGACCAAGGGCCAGAAGGTCACCCTCCGCAAGGAAGGTGGCGTCGCGCTCACCATGATCCAGATGGGGCTCGGCTGGGACCCGATCAAGAAGAGCGGCCTGTTCGGCAGCCGTACCGCCGACGTCGACCTCGACGCTTCGGCTCTCCTGTACGCCGACGGCAACCTCGTCGACGTCTGTTACTACGGTCAGCTGACGTCCAAGGACGGCTCGGTCCGTCACATGGGTGACAACCTGACAGGCGACGGAGATGGTGACGACGAGGTCATGCTCGTCGATCTGCAGCGCGTCCCGGCTCACGTGACCACCGTGATCTTCACCGTGACCTCGTACCGCGGACACACGTTCGAGCAGGTCTCCAACGCTTTCTGCCGCCTCGTGGACAGCACCACCAACTCCGAGCTCGCTCGATACACGCTCCAGGGCGGCATGGCCTTCACCGGAATGGTGATGGCAAAGGTGTATCGCGTGAACGGTGAATGGAAGCTGCAGGCCATCGGTGAAGGTATTCAGGCCAAGCATGCGGGAGAAGCTGCGCCGCAGCTGGGC
>NZ_JBEOXI010000700.1:0-1687 GCF_040296465.1 Streptomyces sp. NPDC002130 | reverse complement strand
GTCCACTCGAAGTAGACGTCGGGAATCACGCCGGTGATGTCCCTTGTCCGCAGGAGAACCGCCGCAATGGTGTTGGGGACGGCCGGGCTGTCGACCCACAGAATCCGGTGCTCACCGCGCTGTCGGCCGTGGACGAGGAGGTCGGTGCTGAATTCGGAGGAGTCTGTGACGTTGACTTCGATGAAGATGATCGACTCCGCCTCCGGGATGTTGCTTTCGGCGCGCTGCTGCGATTCCTTCTGCCGATACTCGTCCTCGTCGAGACGGTCGACGTCGTGCGCCACCATCGCGAGGTAACCCTTCTCGGCTGCCTCGGCGATGAATTGCAGCGCCGTCTCGTCGAATTCGACAGAGGTTGCCCGTAGTTCGAAGGCTCGCGAGATCCGGGAAAGGAAGGACACCACCATGATCGCGGCGATGAAAAACGACGCCACTTTCACACCGTCTGGACGTTCGAAGATGTTCGCGATCGTCGTGTAGACGAACAAAACTGCGACAAAACTGAACCCTACGAACAGTTTTCGCTGACCGTGCTTGCGGGCGGACAGGGCAACGGCGACGGTCGCCGACGAGATGAGCACGAGGACACCGGTTGCGTACGCGGAACTCTGAGCGTCGACACCGGCGTCGAAGTAGATCGTGACGGTGATGGCGATGACGCTGAATACGAGGACCAGCGGACGCACGGCGCGGGCCCATGACGGCGCCATGCCGTAGCGGGGCAGATACCTCGGAACAAGATTGAGCAACCCTGCCATTGCCGACGCACCGGCAAACCAGAGGATCAGGATCGTGCTGAGATCGTAGACGGTTCCGAAGATCTCACCCAGATAGTCGTGCGCGAGGAAGGCAAGCGCGCGGCCGTTGGCAGCGCCTCCGGGCTGGAACTCGTTCTCCGGGATCAGGATGGTGGTGACCAGGCTCGACGTCAGCAGGAATCCACTCATGATCAGTGCCGCCGTGGTGAGCAGGCGCCGTGCGCCTTTGATGCGTCCGCGTGGATTCTGTTCGGTGTCGTGCGGCTCGCCCTTGATCTGCGGCATGACCGCGACCCCGGTTTCGAAGCCGGACAGGCCGAGCGCCAACTTCGGGAAGACGATCAGCGCTATCAGGATCATCATCGCCGGATTTCCGTGCTCGGTGGTCATGGCGCGCGTCCAGTCGGTGACCAACGACGGCGCGGTCGCGATGTGCCACAGACCTACGGAGATGACCACCACGTTCAAGGCGAGGTAGACGGCGACCAATCCGACCGCGATGCCGATCGCTTCGGTGAAGCCGCGGAGGAATACCGCAGCGAGGAGCGCAAGCAAAACCAGGGTGACAGCGACGGTGTGTCCGGAGAGAAAGGTTGGAGCAAAAGGGTTCTCGACGAGGTGCGCCGTGGCATCGGCAGCCGAGAGCGTCATAGTGATGAGGAAATCGGTGGCCGCGAAGCCGAGAAGCACGAGAACGAAGATCTTGCCGCGCCACTTGGGGAGCAGCTTCTCGAGCATGGCGATCGAGCCCTCGCCGTGCGGACTCTCGCGGGCCACTCGCCGGTAGACCGGGAGCGCACCGAACAGCGTCAGCAGGATCAATACGACTGTCGCGATGGGAGCCAACGTGCCGGCCGCCAGTGCCGCGATACCGGGTTGGTAGCCGAGAGTGGAGAAGTAATCGACACCGGTCAGGCACATCACTTTCC
>NZ_JBEOXI010000699.1:0-1689 GCF_040296465.1 Streptomyces sp. NPDC002130 | reverse complement strand
GACGTGCTGACGTCCATCCCGGTCGGTCACTTCGACTACCGCTTCGCGATGCCCTTCGAGGACGTGATCGCCAAGGGCGTCATGTGGCGTCACGAGGACTGGTGGCGTGTGCTCGGCGGCGGCATCAACTTCGTGACCGGCGTTCCGGTCGAGGACGAGTACGAGATGGCGAAGGTCGGCGCTGCCAACCCGAGCATGATCCGCTACCCGATCCCCCCGATGATTCACGGCGGTTCGCAGTCTGCGGTGTTCCACAGCCTCTTCGGCGGCGGAACCTGTTTGATGCACCCGGAATTCGACGCCCACGAGGTGTGGCAGAACATCGACAAGCACAAGGTCAACCTGATCTTCATCACGGGTGACGCGATGGGCCGCCCGATGCTCGACGCACTGATCGCCGGAAACCCGGCGACCGGTGAGCCGTACGATCTTTCGACGCTCTACGTGATGGCCAGCAGTGCTGCACTCTTCTCGCCGAGTATCCAGGAGCAGTTTCTCGAACTGCTGCCCAACCGCTTGCTGACCGACTCCATCGGCGCGTCCGAGACCGGCTTCGGTGGACTGGCAGTGCTGAGCAAGGGCCAGAAGCACACCGGCGGCCCGACGGTCAAGATCGACGCCTCCACAACGGTTCTCGACGACGACGGCAACGAGGTCGAACCCGGATCGGGCAAGCGCGGCATGCTCGCTCGCAAGGGCAACATTCCGCTCGGTTACTACAAGGACGAGGTCAAGACGGCCGAAACCTTCCGCACCATCAACGGCGTTCGTTACTCGATCCCCGGCGACTACGCGCAGGTCGAAGCCGACGGCACGGTCACGATGCTCGGCCGCGGTTCGGTGTCCATCAACAGCGGCGGCGAGAAGGTGTACCCGGAAGAGGTCGAAGGCGCCTTGAAGGCGCACCCGGACATCTTCGACGTGCTGGTGGTCGGTATCCCCGACGAGCGCTTCGGTCAGCGGGTTGCCGCAGTGGTTCAGGTACGTGAAGGCACGTCACCGACCTTGCATGACATCGCCACCGCAGCGCGCAAAGAGATTGCCGGATACAAGGTTCCGCGCAGCGTGTGGTTCGTCGACCAGATCAAGCGCAATCCGGCAGGCAAGCCAGACTACCGCTGGGCCAAGGCCGAGACGGAATCGCGCGAGGCTGACGATCACAACGGAAACGGCGCTCCTGTGGCGTCCGCAAACGAAAGCGTGGAAGCCTGATGCGTTCGGATCTGGCCGACAAGTTCGGCATCGAATACCCGATCTTCGGATTCACTCCTTCCGAGCACGTCGCCGCCGCGATCAGTCGCGCAGGCGGTCTGGGCGTTCTCGGTTGCGTCCGGTTCAACGACCCGGAAGAGCTCGAAGCTGCACTGACGTGGATGGACGAGAACACCGACGGGAAGCCGTACGGCGTCGACATCGTCATGCCGGCCAAGGTGCCGACCGAGGGTGGTGCCGTCGATCTCGACAAGCTGATCCCGGAGGAGCACCGCGCCTTCGTCAATCGCACGCTGGACGAACTGGGGGTGCCGCCGCTGTCCGACGACGTCGAGCATGCGACCGGCGTACTGGGATGGCTTCACTCGGTGGCGCGGTCCCATGTCGATGTTGCTCTGGGGCATCGGATTGCGCTGATCGCGAATGCGCTGGGATCGCCGCCCAAAGACGTCATCGATCAGGCGCACGAGAAGGGCG
>NZ_JBEOXI010000698.1:0-1691 GCF_040296465.1 Streptomyces sp. NPDC002130 | reverse complement strand
GGTGGCCCTGACCGGCCACCACGGCATCACCACCCTCGGCGGCGCGAGCTACGGCAAAGCCCCGACCAAGACTGCCGCCCGCGGCGGTTCCGGTGGAGAGGCGTTCGCAGCTGTCTACGACGTCTTGATGAGCTACGACACTGCCAGCGGAGAATTCGAGCCCAAGCTTGCCGAATCGCTCGCGACCGCTGACGACGGAGCCACCTGGACTCTGAAACTTCGCGACGGTGTGAAGTTCAGCGACGGCACCACCCTGGACGCCAACGCGGTGATCGCGAGTATCGATCGGTACAACGCAGGCAAGGGCAACGGCGCCGAGCTCTGGCTGGCTTCAGTGGAATCGGCGCAGGCAAGCGATCCGACGACGGTCGTGTTCAAGCTGAAGACGCCGTGGATGCGCTTCCCGTCGATGCTCGCTCTCGGTCACGGGATGATCGTCGCCCCGAGTTCGCAGCAAGGCGACAAGTTCACCGCTGTCGGAGCCGGGCCCTTCACCGAAGATCTCTTCACTCCGAGCGTCGAGCGAGTTTTCAAGGCCAACCCGTCCTACTACGGCGGGGCTCCGAAGCTGGACAAGTTGCGAATGGTCGCCCTCAACGGTCCGCAGGCCAATCTCGAATCGTTGAACAGCGGTCAGCTCGATGTCGCGTACATTCGTGGCCTCACGTCGGCGATCAATTCCGCCAAGTCCGCTGGTTACCCCGGCTACATCGACGTGCTCAATGCCGGTAGTGCCGAGATCGTCAACAACCGTGAAGGCCGACCGGGCTCGGATGTTCGCGTCCGCCAGGCTATCGGCTACGCGCTCGACACCACGTTGATCGATCAGCGCGTGGAAAACGGTGAGGGACTGCCGGGCTCGGAGTTGTTCGGTCCGACGTCTCAATGGCATGTAGACACACCGGGTATTGCCTACGACCCCGAAAAGTCGAAGGAACTTCTGAATCAGGCGAAGGCAGACGGGTACGACGGCAGCCTCGACTACGTCGTTCTCAGTGAGCCGAAGGACCACGCGATCGGTCTCGCCGTGCAGTCACTGTTGCAGGCCGTCGGGTTCGATGTGAACTTGATCTTGGCCAACAATGCCGGCGACATCGTGCAGAACGTCTACGTCAAGCACGATTTCGACCTCGCGCACGCGGGCATCGGAATGTACGAGTCGATTCTCGATCTCGGATTGTTCTCCACGACCAACAGCACCTCGATGGCGAACACTGCTGGATACGCGAACCCCGCGATGGACCAGCTGATCGCAGATCTTCAACAGGCCAAGGACAACTCGTCGACCCTGGCGGTCATCGGCAAGATCCAGACACTGTGGAACGAGACGGTTCCGTCCGCACCGATCGGCGGACTGACATCGTTCTGGGCCTGGCAGAAGAACGTTCACGGTGTCGTTCCCACAGCTACCGGAATCATGCTGTTCGACCAGGCCTGGCTGGGCGCGAAGTAGATCAACTGCTGCCCTCCAGGCGAGCCCCGTCCGACGCGAGTCGGGCGGGGCTCGTTCTCTTTCGACGTCCAGCATCAACGATGCAACCCTTTCGATCAGTGTGATTCAATTGAAATAGGTTGTAGGTCAATAGGATTCGTCAAGCGTGATTTGACTTGTCCACCCGCCGCTCCGTTCCACCCGGCGCGGGCCCGGACATGCCGCTGCCCCGCCCCCCGGTCGGCGGGGCGGGGCAGCG
>NZ_JBEOXI010000697.1:0-1691 GCF_040296465.1 Streptomyces sp. NPDC002130 | reverse complement strand
CGAAAGCGTTCGCGGAGCGGTTCGGGATACCCCGGGCCTACGGCGACTGGAACGCGCTCGCCCAGGACGAGGACATCGATGTCGTCTACGTCGCCCGGCCGGGAGGTAGGCGATGAGGGCCGAGCGGCCTTCGGACTTGGCCGCGGCGAGGGTGTCGCTCAACAGCCGGATGTTCCCGCTCACTTGGCGTCCCCCTCGATCTCGGCGGTGTCGGTGTCCGCGTCGGCGGCGACCTCGGCGTCGGTGTCGTACAGGCCGAAGTAGCGGGCGGCGGTGTCCATGTCCTTGTCGCCGCGGCCGGACAGGTTGACCACGATCAGCCCGTCCTTGCCCAGCTCCTTGCCGACCTCCAGGGCGCCGGCCAGGGCATGGGCGCTCTCGATGGCCGGGATGATGCCCTCGGTGCGCGACAGCAGGCGCAGGGCCTGCATCGCCGCGTCGTCGGTGACCGCGCGGTACTCGCCGCGGCCGGAGTCCTTCAGGTAGGAGTGCTCCGGGCCGATGCCCGGGTAGTCCAGACCGGCGGAGATCGAGTAGGGCTCGGTGATCTGGCCCTCGTCGTCCTGGAGGACGTAGGAGCGCGAGCCGTGCAGGATGCCGGGCTCGCCCGCGGTGAGGGTCGCGGCGTGCTCGCCGGTCTCGACGCCGTGCCCGGCCGGTTCGCAGCCGATGAGGCGGACGTCGGTGTCCGGGATGAAGGCGTGGAAGAGGCCGATGGCGTTGGAGCCGCCGCCGACGCAGGCGACGGCGGCGTCGGGCAGGCGCCCGGCGCGCTCCAGGAGCTGACGGCGGGCCTCGACGCCGATGACCCGGTGGAAGTCGCGGACCATCGCGGGGAAGGGGTGCGGGCCCGCGACGGTGCCGAAGAGGTAGTGGGTGTGGTCGACGTTGGCGACCCAGTCGCGGAAGGCCTCGTTGATGGCGTCCTTCAGCGTGCGGCTGCCGGACTTCACGGCGATGACCTCGGCGCCGAGCATGCGCATGCGGGCCACGTTGAGGGCCTGGCGCTGGGTGTCGATCTCGCCCATGTAGATCGTGCAGTCGAGGCCGAAGAGCGCACAGGCGGTGGCCGTGGCCACGCCGTGCTGTCCGGCGCCCGTCTCGGCGATGACCCGGGTCTTGCCCATGCGCTTGGTGAGCAGGGCCTGACCGAGGACGTTGTTGATCTTGTGGGAGCCGGTGTGGTTGAGGTCTTCCCGCTTCAGGAAGATCCGTGCGCCACCGGCGTGTTCGGCGAACCTCGGCACCTCGGTGAGGGAGCTGGGGCGGCCGGTGTAGTGGACCAGGAGGTCGTCGAGTTCCCTGGCGAACTCGGGGTCGTGCTTGGCCTTGTCGTACTCGACGGCCACCTCGTCGACGGCTGCGACGAGGGCCTCGGGGATGAACTTGCCGCCGAAGGCCCCGAAGTAGCCCTCAGGGCTGGGAGTTTGACCCTCGGGGTCGGGGATGAAGAACTGGCTGGGCATGCGAATACCTCACGGTGAGTGTGTTGGATGCACTAATCGCCGTGGGGGCGGGGACCGGCAGGCGGCCGCGAGCCGTCAGTGGCTGGTCGCGCAGTTCCCCGCGCCCCTTACGGGGCGCTGCTGCCATCGCATGCCGTTGACCTGGCCCGGCTCGTCACCGATGACGCACCAGGAGTGCACGGCTCGGCGCTGGTGCAGCGCGGCCCGCAGGACGGACAGGGAGCC
>NZ_JBEOXI010000696.1:0-1692 GCF_040296465.1 Streptomyces sp. NPDC002130 | reverse complement strand
GTGGGTATCGCTGTATCCGCGTATCTGGTCACCGATCCGCTGGCGGCCCGGGGCATCGTCACTCTGCTCTCGGCGATACCTGCTATCGCGGCGATGGCGTCGAGTCGACGGGTCATCGTCGGGCATACGATCGTCGCGATTGCACTGGCCTGTGCGGTAGCGATTGTCGTGGCCCACGGATTCGCTGCTGCTCTGGTGAGCTGCACTGTGTCGGCGACGGTCATTTGGTTGCCGGTGTTCATGATCGGTGCCTTGCGCCGCTCTCTGGTGTTGACCCAAGCGCGGTACCGGGAGTTGGCTCATACCGATCCGTTGACGAATCTGCCTAATCGCCGAGGATTTCTCGATCGTATCGAGCGGTATCACCGCACCTCCACGGTCAGTTCCGCGCAGGTCGGTTTCCTGATGATCGATGTCGATCATTTCAAGCAGATCAATGATCTGTTCGGGCACAGCGCGGGGGATCAGACCCTCCGCAGTGTCGTTGCGGCCATCACGCGGACGGCGACTGCGCGAGTGCTGATCGCCAGGTCCGGCGGCGAAGAATTCGTCGCATTCTTCGCCGCCGCGGATGTGGACGACGTGATGACTCTCGCCGAACGGATCCGAGCGTCGGTCGCCGAGTCCTGCGACGTGACGGTCAGTATCGGGGCGATCTACTGCACCCTCGACGATCACGCTGGCTCCCCGGACATGTCGTTGGGGGAGTTGACTGATCTTCTGACCCATCGTGCCGATGCCCTCATGTACGCCGCTAAAGCAGAGGGACGAAATACGGTTCGGTACCAACACCTTCCGCCGTTGAGGGTGAACATGGTGCATGGGCAGCACAGTGATGTCAGCAGGCCCGCATTGTTCGAGATCACGACATCAGCGACCGACCCTGTTCACTAGCGAAATCACGGCGGCGCTGTGAACACGGGTCGTTTGCTCGTGCACTGTGTTTTTCGTCGTCTCGACACCGACACTGTGCGCAACATTCTTACGGAGGTAGCGAGGCTGGCGGAGGGCCCGGTCGCCGCGTCCTTCGCCGACGCAGATCGGAACCCTGTCGAATTCGACGCACCCAATCACGCGGTCGTGGTCCCGGAACCGCTACGCAAGACCGTCGAGGCGGTGAACGAGGCCGGTTGGTCTCGGCTCGGTTTACCAGAAGGCATGGGCGGTGTTCCCGCTCCGGCGCCGCTGGTCTGGGCGATCGGCGAAATGTTGGTCGCGGCAAACGGATCGGCGAGCTTCTTCAACATGGGCCCGCTGATGGCAAGCGTGCTCTACTCCATCGGAAACGAACAGCAGAAACATTGGGCCAAAGAGGGATTCGAGCGCGGCTGGGCTGGAACCATGGTGCTGACGGAACCCGACGCCGGATCCGATGTGGGCGCAGGCCGAACAAAGGCGATCGAGCAGGGCGACGGTACGTGGCACATCGAGGGTGTCAAGCGGTTCATCTCCGGCGGCGACGTCGGAGCAAAACCCTGATCACAAAGACTCTCCGATTCCACTGTCCCGCATTGACCCCTCCGCTCGAAGTCTGCCGTAGACCCCCGACAGATCAAGATTTCCGTTGTGACTCGAAGTTTGCGGACAGGCGCAATATCTACGAAACACCCCCGATACCGGAGGTTCGTAGGGTTTGCCGAAGTCGGGCTCGCAATCAGCAGCGCAGCCCTGGGCCCGGGCGAGGGTCTGTGC
>NZ_JBEOXI010000695.1:0-1694 GCF_040296465.1 Streptomyces sp. NPDC002130 | reverse complement strand
CTTCGGTCACCAGATGCGCTTCGATCTTGCCGACGGCTTTCCGCTCGTCACCACCAAGAAGGTCCACCTCAAGTCGATCGTCAACGAGCTCCTGTGGTTCCTGCGCGGCGACTCCAACGTGGCGTGGCTGCACGAGAACGGCGTCTCCATCTGGGACGAGTGGGCCGACGAGAACGGCGAACTCGGTCCCGTCTACGGCGTCCAGTGGCGCAGCTGGCCCACTCCGTCCGGAGAGCACATCGACCAGATCACGCAGACCGTCGAGACCCTGCGCTCGAATCCCGATTCGCGGCGGATCATCGTCTCGGCGTGGAACGTCGCCGACATTCCGCAGATGGCGCTGGCGCCGTGCCACGCTTTCTTCCAGTTCTACGTCGCCGACGGCAAGCTCTCCTGCCAGCTGTACCAGCGCAGCGCCGACATGTTCCTCGGCGTTCCGTTCAACATCGCCAGTTACGCGCTGCTCACCCACATGATGGCCCAGCAGGCCGGACTCGACGTCGGCGAGTTCGTCTGGACCGGCGGTGACTGCCACATCTACGACAATCACGTCGACCAGGTGACCGAGCAGCTCGGTCGCGAGCCCCTCCCGTTGCCGACCCTGAAATTGAACAAGCGCGACTCCATCTTCGACTACACCTTCGAGGACGTGGAGATCGTCGACTATCAGCACCACCCCGCGATCAAAGCGCCGGTAGCGGTCTGACGATGCCCGATCGCACAGTCAACCTTGTCTGGGCGCAGGCCCATGACGCCGTCATCGGCGCCGACAACACGATCCCGTGGCGTGGCCTTCCAGCCCCGCTCGCCACGCCCCGGAGACCACCGAGTGAAACGTGCCCTGCCCGACGCCGACACCGTCAAGGCCGCCATCGACATGGTTCTCGAAGAGGCAGCCACCAAAAGGCGCCGCCCGAACTGCGGAAGGAGAACACCGACCTGCGCCTGACCCTCGCCCTATACGAGGAGGCCATCCGCCAGCTCACCCTCGAAAACCACCCTGCGCAGCGGCGCCACCGTCGTCCCCCTCCCCACCCGCAGTCGAACCTCCCCACCATCACCGACCTGACCTGGGCCCATCCGGATCCGCCCAGCGCGCGAGGCGGGGAGGACCCACGTAGATGTGATGGTGTGGCCCTACTCGGCTCGCGAGTCTGTGAAGAACGACCCTCGCTGACTCCGGCGCTGGCGGCCCGTTCTCCGGTGCGCGGTTGGTGGGCGGTGAGGTCCATCGCGGAGAACGCCCCGTCGTGGATGCGCGGGGCGAGACGGTCGCGGTGGAAGCTTCGAGATGCCCTGCTGTCCTGGGCTGATTGGTGTCGTGAGAACAACAGTCATCGCAGGTAGCAGGGCATCTCTTGGGTGGATCCAGGCTCAGTGGGCCATCACGGGCTCGCCCTCGGACGGCTCCAGGGCCCGGTTCGGGATCAGGAACGCGGCGATCACCGCACCGACCACGAAGAACCCGGAGCCCCACGCGAGGGTGGCCGTGTAGCCCTCGACCCCGGCCTGCGCCGCGGCCAGCGCGCTGGGCTTGTGCGAAGTCACGTAGTCGGTCGCGGCCGACGAGGCGACGGTGGTCAGCAGTGCCGTACTGATGGAGCCGCCGATTTGCTGACCGGTGTTGATCAGCGCCGAGGCGACACCCGTGTCCTCGTGGTGAATGCCCGAGGTCGCCCCCTGGATCGCGGTGG
>NZ_JBEOXI010000694.1:0-1699 GCF_040296465.1 Streptomyces sp. NPDC002130 | reverse complement strand
GGAGAGCGCTGCCACCAGGGCGAGGAGTCTGCGGCGCATGACGGGTACCTCGGCTTTCTGACAGGAAGCGGGCGAAGGTCGGGGGCGAGCCAGGGGTCCAGGGCTCGCTTGATCGCCCACATCGTGGCTATGTCCTCCGCCGAGAGGGCCAGGTCCAGATAGTTGCGTTTGAGCGAGCCCACCCCGTGCTCGGAGCTGACGTTTCCACCGTGATCGCGAACCAGTTCGAGGACGCTGCGGTAGACGGTGTCGGCGTTCGGGCAGTTCAGGACATTGAGGTGGATGTTTCCCTCGGCGATGTGTCCGAAGAGAACGGGGATCGCCTCCGGTGCTCGGCTCGCGATCACCGCGGCGGCGTCCTCGGCAAAGGCGGCGAGCGAGTCCAGGGGCAGTGCCGCATCGAATTTCAGTGGGGGACCGAAGAGTCCGACCACTTCGGCGAAGCATTCCCTCGCCGCCCACAAGCGCGTCGAACTCGGGCCGTCGACTCCCACCGACGGAGTTTCCGGCGGGTCGATGCGTGCGAGTGCTTCGGCCAGGCTTTCCATCGGATCGTGAGCCGCGGATACCTCGGCGAGGAGATACCACGCGCGCCCGGTCGGCACTGCCGCGTTCAACCGTCGAGCGGCCAGTTCGAGTC
This sequence comes from Streptomyces sp. NPDC002130, assembly GCF_040296465.1. NCBI lineage: Bacteria > Bacillati > Actinomycetota > Actinomycetes > Kitasatosporales > Streptomycetaceae > Streptomyces > Streptomyces sp. NPDC002130. The sequence continues at coordinate 1,059 of NZ_JBEOXI010000694.1, read as the reverse complement.
CGCGGCCGTCCAACAACTCCAGGGCGTCGACGCCGTCGAGGGTGCGCAACATCCGTCCCGCGTCGACGACGTCCTCCAGTCTGTCGAAACCGGTCAGCGTCGTGACCCGATGAGCCGGTACCCGGCGTAGTTTCAGGTCGACTGCTGTGACCACGCCGAGAGTTCCTTCGCTGCCCACCCACAGTGCGGGCAGGTTGTATCCGGAGTTGTCGGACAACACTTTCGGTGACCGGCGCACCGTTGTCCCGTCGGGGAGTACCACCTCGAGGCCGAGGACCTGTTCGGCTGGAAGACGACGGACATCACCGGCAACTTCACGGTGAAGCTGTACGACCAGGCCAGTCACGGCGCCGACTACTTCCTGGTGTACGTCACACGGCAGGGCTTCGACCCCACCACCCGGCCGCTGACCTGGAACGACCTCCAGCTCGTCAAGCGCACCGGCAGGTACGCGCCCAGCCAGAACTACGAGATTCCCGTGAGCACTTCGGGACGGAGCGGCCGGCACATCGTGTACACGATCTGGCAGGCCTCGCACATGGACCAGACCTACTTCCTGTGCAGTGACGTGAACTTCCGCTGACCTGTGCTTCCCCGCCGGACGGCGCGTCCGGCGGGGGTTGGGCGGGTTCGGACTTCATGAGAATTCTCCGAAAGTTTTCGAGGCGAGTGAACACAGCGGCGCTCCCGTACGTATGGGGCGAGGGGATTTTCATGCCCGGCACGCCACAAGCGCAGGAGAGCACCCTTGGGACGCAACACGCGAAGACGCCCTACAGGCCCACGACGCGCGACCTTCGCCGCATTCGCACTGATCCTGGGCGGCGGCGGCCTGATGGCCGCGAACGTCTACGCCTCCGCCACGGACGGTGGTTCGGGCGGTGAGTCCGCCCAGACACGGTCCGGCACGGGGGGCCGGACCGCGGGCGCCACGATCGACTGCCCGGACGTCGGCAGCAAGCTGACCTCGGTCCCCGAGCAGGCGCGGGGGGAGGTCGACAAGGAACTCGCCCTCCTGGACGAGCAGATAGCCAAGGCCTACCAGCGGCTGAGCGAATC
>NZ_JBEOXI010000693.1:0-1701 GCF_040296465.1 Streptomyces sp. NPDC002130 | reverse complement strand
GTCTTGGCTGTCAGCATCACGATGGGCACACCGGAATCCGCACGCAGAACCCGGCATACGTCGATGCCGTTCATTCCGGGAAGCATGAGATCGAGCAGGACCAGATCGGGCCGAGTCTCACGCACTGCCGCGAGCGCCAGGGTTCCGTCGCCTACCACGTAGGGATCGAAACCCTCACCACGCAGCACGATCGTGAGCATCTCGGCGAGTGCCGTGTCGTCGTCGACAACCAGAATCCTTGGTTTCATATCCCTATCGTTGCATCTCGGAGCGATGAATCAGACCGTTACGTGGCCGTGCGGCGTGCCGCGTCTTTCCCTCTACTGTGCCGGAAAGTTCGAATCACGGCCGCAAGGGTGACCGATCACGCGAAATCCGCGAGCCTGTGCGCCAGGTCGGCCGGGTCCGTCTCCGGCCCCACGATCCACCAGGGTGAGACCCAGGCCGTCGCTGCCAACTGCGTGTACAGCTCACCGGTTCTTGCTTGCAGGCCGCCGTCGCGCTCGTAGGCGTCGAGCTGACGCGACGCGTCCTCGGCCTCACGCGAGCGGGCGCGCTGCTCGGCGAGCGCTACCGGTACGTCGAGGTACAACTGCAGATCGGGAGCTGGGAGAGCGAGTCGGCCCAGCTCCAATTCACGGACCCAGGCGACCATCTCGCCGTCCACGCCCTGATGCACGCGCGCCGCGTTGTAGGCGGCGTTGGACGCCACGTAGCGGTCGAGGAGAACAATGTCGTTGGTGAACAACAGTTCCGAGATCCGATCCGCAGCACCGGCGCGGTCCAAGGCGAACAGGACTGCCATCGCGTTCACGGATTCAGCCAGATCTCCGTGTGATCCTTTGAGTGCCTCGGCAGCAAGATCCGCGTGGATCGACTTTCCGTACCGCGGAAAATCCAGAGTTGCGATCGACGTGCCGCCGCGGCGGAGTTCGCTCTCCACTTTGCCGATCAACGTTCGCTTTCCAGCTCCGTCGAGGCCTTCCAATGCCACCAGTGTTCCCACGGCGGACAAGCCTATCCCCCGGCCTGCTTGCGCAGACCGGGGGACGGTGGGCACTACATTCTCAGCGACGAATCACCGAGTCAGTAGCGGTAGTGCTCCGGCTTGTACGGGCCTTCGACGTCGACGCCGATGTACTCAGCCTGATCCTTCGTGAGCTTGGTCAGCGTGCCACCGAGTGCCTCGACGTGGATCTTGGCGACCTTCTCGTCGAGGTGCTTCGGGAGGCGGTAGACCTCGTTGTCGTACTCGTCCGGCTTCGTCCACAGTTCGATCTGTGCGATGACCTGGTTGGAGAAGCTGTTGCTCATCACGAACGACGGGTGGCCCGTCGCGTTGCCGAGGTTGAGCAGGCGGCCTTCGGACAGCACGATGATCGAGTGGCCGTCGGCGAAGGTGAACTCGTCGACCTGCGGCTTGATGTTGATCCGCGTGACGTCGCCGGACTTCTCGAGGCCGGCCATATCGATCTCGTTGTCGAAGTGACCGATGTTGCCCAGGATGGCCTGGTGCTTCATGGCCTTCATGTGCTCGAACGTGATGATGTCCTTGTTACCGGTGGACGTGATCACGATGTCGGCCCAGCCGATGGCCTGCTCGACTGTCTTGACCTCGAAGCCGTCCATGAGCGCCTGCAGGGCGTTGATGGGGTCGACCTCGGTGACCGCGACGCGAGCGCCCTGGCCGCGAAGTGCCTC
>NZ_JBEOXI010000692.1:0-1702 GCF_040296465.1 Streptomyces sp. NPDC002130 | reverse complement strand
GGCCACGGCGGCCGAACTCGAAGCAGAGCTGGAGAAGTACCGCGCCGAGGAACGCCGCCAACTCGAATGGGCACGCCACCTCGCCCGAGACGACGTGCGTTGCCCGAGCTGCAATCTCCGCTACGGCGAACGCGAGCAGTACGGCTGCGTCGAACCAGCACGAGCCCACGAATACGACGCAGACGAACTCCGCGCAGCTTTGGAAGGGGAATCGTGAGCGACTACACCGACAGCCAGGCTGAGCTACTGGTGAAGATTCTGCAGAGGATCGCCGACAGCCACGAGCAGTGGAAAGCGAAGTGGGGGCCGAACCTTCGGATCACGGTCGGCAAAGGTAACCCGCTCCGAGACTTCGGCATCGAGAAGATTCACGACATCGAAGTCGAAGCCACCTATGACAGCAGCATCCTTCACGAGGACGGCACTGAAACCAAGATTGAAGGCGGACGCTTCACCATCGCGCCAATTCCGCCTGAGGAACTCGAAGACGGTGATTGGTGATGAGCAAACGCAGCCCAGACATCAGGCACCTCCTGGTCCGAGACCTCATCACCTACGGACTGACACCACTGCAGGCCGACGAACTGATCACCAAAGCGGAGGAACTCAGTGCCGCCGCCAAGCCTTCTGAGGAGTCGTTGTGAGTGAGAACATCACCGATCCCGAGGACGAGTTCTACAACGGATGCGACGAAGACTGCCGCGACGACTGCATGGCCGACCACCAGGGGGAATCGTGAGTGAGATCCGATCACAGGCCACACATGAACTCGTTGTGCCGATCCACAAGCATGTGTGCGCGGCGAACCTCGAAGACTGCACAGGCGAGTGCTATCTCGCTGCCGCCGCGCTACAGAACGCTGGTTGGTCGAAGCCTCGCACGGTGAACAGCGTCGAAGAGCTGGAGGCGTTGCCGCCCAGGTCGGTGATCGAGCTCCCCGACGGCGAAATAGGAATGATCATGGTGGCCCGCGACAAGCGTCACGTAGTCGGCTATCCGCAGTGCATACCCACCAGTGAACTGTCTGACGTCATCCGCAGCACCCACGGAGATCCAATCCGCGTCCTCTTCACTCCGGGGGATGAGCGCGCAGCTGGCGTTGTCGCGCGTTCCTGACCAGCTTATTTGCCAATTTACGCACCATAGTTGTACTGGATTAGGTACATGTTTGGTACATCTCTGGTACAGTTGAGGGCACCAGCAGTCTTCACCCCATCGGACACTACAAATTGAGACCGAGTACCCGGCAAGAAATCCCGAACCTGCCGACATTCCCTATCGAAGACGCGAACTGCTGCGAGGAGGCTATATGTCCACTGCCATCACCGCCACGGACGCCAGGAAGTCGCTGTTCCCGCTCATCGAGCAGGTCAACGACGACCACACGACGATCGAAATCGTCTCCAAGAAGGGGAACGCCGTTCTCCTCTCGAAGGACGACTACGACTCTATCGTCGAGACCGCGCACCTGCTGTCATCGCCTGCAAATGCGATGCGCCTGATCCGCAGTCTGGAGGCAACCCGACGTGGCGAATACACTGAAAGAGAGCTTCTCGAGTGAATATCGCCTTTACGGACGACGCATGGGATGACTACACCCACTGGTCTGTCGCAGACCGCAAGATGCTCAAGAAGATCAACGATCTGATCAAGGACATCAAGCGAAATCCCTTCACCGGGATCGGTAAACCCGAACCTCTGC
>NZ_JBEOXI010000691.1:0-1706 GCF_040296465.1 Streptomyces sp. NPDC002130 | reverse complement strand
GTCAGGACTGCCCTGGGAGACCGTCTGGCGGGCGATCTGCTTGGCCATGTCCCAGTTCACCGGGCCGCCCTCGTAGGAGAGCATCTGGCCCAGCTCAACGGCAGACATTGTCACCGGATTCAGATTGGGTGAACCGGGCGAAGGAGAACTGGGTGTCGAAGCGGGACACCTCGTGGACAACGCTTTCGGCGATCACGTCCGCTTGGCCGAAGCAGCTTCCATCGATCCGGCCGGCCCGGCAGGCGTCATGGACGCGCTTGCCGCTGCAGCCTTGGCGCGGGCACTCGGATTCGAAGCAGACGTCGTCGAACGCGGCCTGGCCGCACACAAGGTCGGCCCACACCGCGGCGCCCTGGTCGGCCGTGTCGGATCCGTTGTGTACATCGACGATTCCAAGGCCACCAACCCGCACGCAGCCAGACCGTCGATACTCGCGCACGACCGCGTCGTCTGGGTTGCAGGCGGTCTGCTCAAGGGAGCAAGCGTCGACCAGTTGGTGAGCGAAGTGGGACCGCGGTTGTCCGGCGCTGTACTTCTCGGCCGTGATGCCGGTGTGATCGAGGACGCGCTGGCGCGACACGCGCCCGATGTTCCCGTGGTGCACGTGCTGTCGGGGGACGATGAAGCGGTGAGCGAAACAAGCAGCAACTCGACTCTCACCATCCGGCTGCCGTCGGGTGCCGACGCGGATGCCGTCATGGCGGCAGTGGTAGTCGAAGCTGCCGAGTTGGCGTCCCCCGGTGATGCAGTTGTACTCGCCCCGGCCGCCGCGTCGCTGGACATGTTCGCGAGCTACGGAGATCGTGGTGACAGCTTCGCCGCCGCAGTAGCAGCATTACCCGATCCGTTCACCGATTCGCCTGGCGAAGCCGGGAACTTGCGATGACCAAGGGTCCCAAGACCCGAATCGGTGCCTGGTTGGCGCGGCCGTTGGCGTCGTTCCACCTGGTGGTGACGATTGCCACGATGTTGACCGTCTTGGGGCTCGTGATGGTTCTCTCGGCGTCGAGCGTCGAGCAGTACGTGTCCGGTGGATCGGCATATTCGCTGTTCACTCAGCAGTTGATCTTCGCGATTCTCGGGGCGGTGCTCTTCTACGTCGCGCTGCGCATCCCGGCGAGAGTGCTCCGGCAGTATTCGTTTCCGCTGTTCGTCGTCGTGCTCATCATGCTGGTACTCGTCCTGATTCCGGGCATCGGCACCGAAGCGCAGGGCGCGCGTCGCTGGTTCAACGTCGGTGGGTTCTCGGTGCAGCCGTCGGAAATCATGAAGGTCGCATTGGCGATCTGGGGCGGGCCTGGTCCTGCACCGCAGCCACGATCTCCGCCAATCGCTCCTCGTGGTGCCCCATCAATTGACGTGCACGATCGGCGATCCCACGGAATCGATATTCATGTGCCGGAAGCACTTCGCATTCGCCCAGTGTCGTCGTCGCCTCGAGCGAGAGAAGATAACGATGAAGCGGGTTCTCGAGTTCACCGGGAATCGTGGAGATGTTCGGGCTGATCCTCGGCAGCATGTGGTCGCCGCTGAACAACAAGCCTCTGTCCTCTTCCACGAAGCAGAGATGTCCGGGAGTGTGCCCCGGTGTCCATTGGGCCCGGAGATTCCAACCGGGTAGGTCGAGTGAATCCCCATCTCCCAGAACTACGTCCCCGTTTCCAGTAGGCCCCGTTATCTGCAGGTCCCGGCTGCCTACAGCTCAC
>NZ_JBEOXI010000690.1:0-1706 GCF_040296465.1 Streptomyces sp. NPDC002130 | reverse complement strand
AGCGTGGCACTCGCGACGACTCCGAGTGTTCCTTCCGAACCGACGAGAAGACTGGTCAAGTCGTATCCCGCAACACCTTTGACGGTCCTTCGGCCTGTCCGCACGATCCGACCGTCGGCGAGCACAACCTCGAGACCCAGGACTGAATCGCGGGTGACGCCGTACTTCACGCAACGCAGTGGACGGCATGGTGATCGACGATGTCGCCTCCGACGATTCCACGAACTACCCGCTCACACTGCTGATCGGTCTCGACGATCAACTGCACCTGACGCTTCGTTACCTACCCGACTTCTTCGACGAGTCGTACGCGCAGGCCCTGCTGGGTCGCCTCGAGACTCTGCTGACAGAAATCGGTGAAACGCCGTCCACTGCGGTCGGTGACGTCGAGGTCATGACGGCGCCTGAGCGTGCTTTGGTGCTCGAGTCGTGGAACGACACGTCTCATCCGGTTGTGGGTGGGTTGTTGTTGGATGGTTTTGATTCTGTGGTGGGGGTTTGTTCGGGGTCGCGGGCGGTGGTGTTCGGGGATGAGGTGCTCTCGTATGGGGAGTTCGATGAGAGGGTTAATAGGTTTGCGCGTTATTTGATTGGTTTGGGTGTTGGGCCGGAGTCGTTGGTGGGGTTGGCTGTTCGGCGGTCGGTTGATTTGTTGGTTGGTTTGTATGCGATTGTGCGTGCGGGTGGGGCGTGGGTGCCGTTGGATCCTGATGCTCCGTCCTCGCGTAATGAGTATGTGTTGGATTCGGCTGATCCGGTGTGTGTGGTGTCGACGGAGCGTGATGGTTTCGTGGCGTCGGGTCGTCGGGTTGTGTGTGTGGATGTTGTTGATGTGTCTGGTTTTTCGGGTGCGCGGGTTTCTGATGTGGATCGGCGCTCGCCGTTGCGGGCGTCGAATACGGCGTATGTGATTTTCACGTCGGGGTCGACGGGTCGGCCGAAGGGTGTGGCGGTCTCGCATGCGGCGATTGTGAATCAGTTGGAGTTCATGCAGGGCGAGTATCGCTTGACGTCGTCTGATGTGTATTTGCAGAAGACGGCGACGACGTTCGATGTGTCGTTGTGGGGTTTTTTCATGCCGTTGCGGGTGGGTGCGGTGTTGGTGTTGGCGTCGGCTGATGGTCATCGGGATCCGGGGTATTTGGCGTCGGTGATTGATGATCAGGGTGTGTCGGTGACGGATTTTGTGCCGACGATGTTGTCGACGTTTTCGTCGTTGGTGGATCCGGGGTTGTTGGGTTCGTTGCGTGATGTGTTGGTGATCGGTGAGGCGTTGCCGGTGGAGGCGGTGCGTGAGTTCGGGTTGGTGTCGTCGGCGCGGTTGCATAATTTGTATGGTCCGACTGAGGCGGCGGTGTCGTTTACGTTTGCGGATGTGACGGCTGCTGGGTCGGGGACTGTGGTCTCGATTGGTGTGCCGGAGTGGAATTGCCGGGTGTTTGTGTTGGATTCGCGCCTGCGGCCGGTTGCTGTGGGTGTTGCGGGTGAGTTGTATTTGTCGGGTGTGCAGTTGGCTCGGGGGTATGTGGGTCGTCCGGATTTGAGTGCGGATCGGTTTGTGGCGTCGCCGTTCGGTTCGGGTGAGCGGATGTATCGGACGGGGGATCTTGTTCGCTGGAACTCGATTGGTGAGTTGGAGTACATCGGTCGTACTGATTTTCAGGTGAAGTTCCGTGGTCAGCGGATCGAGTTGGGGGAGATCGAGG
>NZ_JBEOXI010000689.1:0-1708 GCF_040296465.1 Streptomyces sp. NPDC002130 | reverse complement strand
ACCCGCACTTCCAGCCGCCGATCATCGACGACTTGAAGAAGGAAGCCAAGGCGCGCGGGCTGTGGAACCTCTTTCACCCGCATCCCGAGTGGGGCCCCGGCCTGACCAACCTGGAATACGCACCGCTCGCGGAGATCATGGGCCGCAGCCACCTGGCTTCCGAAGCCACCAACTGCGCCGCTCCGGACACGGGAAACATGGAGGTGCTCACGCTCTTCGGCACCGACGAGCACAAGGAGAAGTACCTCAAGCCGCTTCTCGAAGGCGAAATCCGCTCTGCTTTCGCGATGACCGAGCCCGAGGTTGCCAGTTCCGACGCCACCAACATCCAGCTTCGTATGGACCGTGACGGCGACGAGTACGTACTGAACGGCCGTAAGTGGTTCGCTTCCAACGCTTTGCATCAGAACTGCAAGGTTCTGATCGTCATGGGCAAGACCGACTTCAATGCCGCCACCCACCGTCAGCAGTCGATGATGGTCGTTCCGATCGATGCTCCCGGCGTCACGATCCTGCGCAACTTGCCGGTCTTCGGCTACCAGGACCGTGAAGGACACGGCGAGATCACCTTCGAGGACGTGCGCGTCCCGGCCAAGGACATTCTCGCCGGCGAGGGCGAAGGATTCGCGATCAGCCAGGCTCGCCTCGGACCCGGCCGCATCCACCACTGCATGCGTGCAATCGGAATGGCCGAGCGCGCACTGGAACTGATGTGCAAGCGCGCATCCACCCGCATCACCTTCGGAAAGCCCGTCAGTGACAACGCGAATATCCAGGACTGGATCGCCGAGGCTCGTATCGACATCGAGATGGTTCGACTCCTCACGCTCAAGGCCGCTCACATGATGGACACGGTGGGCAACAAGGAAGCGCGCACCGAGATCGCAGCCATCAAGGTTGCGGCGCCGAACATAGCGCTCAAGATCATCGACCGCGCCATCCAGGTTCACGGCGGCGGCGGCGTCACGGACGACTTCCCGCTCGCGATGGCTTACGCCCACATGCGCACCCTTCGCCTGGCCGACGGCCCGGACGAGGTGCACAAGCGCGCCATCGCCAAGCAGGAACTGCGCAAGTACCGCGAAGTCAAGGCGAACTGACATGGCAGGACTGGATCTCACAGGTAAGACGGCAATCGTCACCGGCGCATCGCGGGGCATCGGCCTCGCGACCGCGCAGGCGATTGCGGCGGCGGGCGGAAACGTCGTACTGACTTCGCGCTCACAGGAATCCGCAGATGCGGCTGCCGCACAGGTGAACGGCAACGCGATCGGCGTCGGCGCTCACGCGACGGACGAGGATGCTGCACGAACGTGCGTCGAGCAGACGATCGAGCGTTTCGGCAGTCTCGACATCTTGGTGAACAACGCGGGCACCAACCCGTCGTTCGGGCCGATCATCAACCAGGATCACTCGCGCTTCGCCAAGACCTTCGACGTCAACGTGTGGGCTCCAGTCCTGTGGACCGGCCTGGCAGCGCGGGCCTGGATGGGCGAGCACGGTGGTTCCGTGGTCAACACCGCCTCGATCGGCGGCATGGCGTTCGAGGCCGGGATCGGTACGTACAACGCGTCGAAGGCTGCTCTGATCCACATCACCAAGCAGTTGGCGCTCGAGTTGTCACCGAAGATTCGCCCGTCGGGGGAGCCGGGCTCCGAGTTCCGCAAGGACATGGGCCCCTGGGCGAACTTCGCCCTCGGCTTCACCT
>NZ_JBEOXI010000688.1:0-1712 GCF_040296465.1 Streptomyces sp. NPDC002130 | reverse complement strand
CGTGCCGGCGCGCAGGCCGCTCACGAAGCGTTCCAGGCGCTCCAGGCCGTCCAGGTCGAGGCCCCGGGGTGCCCGTCGAACTCGACCGACCGCATCCGGCCGCCGATCTGATCGGCTTCGTAGACAATCGGTTTGAGACCGATCTTGAGCAACTCGTAGGCCGCGATCATGCCGGAGAGTCCGCCACCGATCACGGCAACCTCGGTACCCAGTGCCAGGTCGGGCACCGAGCCGAGTCCCGCCGGACTGGAAACGTAGTCGTCGTACGGGAACGGAAAATCCGGTCCGAACATCGTGAGGGGCGGCTGCTTGCCGGGTTCCGAGGAACTGTCCGGAGCTACTGGGATGGTCATCTACGGTTCTCCTTGGAGACAGTCGTGACAGGAAGGTCTGGATACAGATCGAGGCGTCGATCGTCGAGATGTGTATTGAGAGTGCGCGATTGCGCGACGGTGGCGGCGGCGATGTCCGCGAAGAGCAATTCCTGGTCGCCGCCGGCCCTCGCCAACTCGGCACCGTCTGGTGCGATGGCGCACGAGAGACCGCAGTAGGTCAGCTCGGTTTCGGCACCGCAGCGATTGACGTAGGTGACGAACATCTGACTCTCGTAGGCGCGGGCCGGAACCACTTGCTGCGCAATGTGTTCGTAAGGAGTCATCAAGCCTGTCGGCACGATGAGCCATTCGGTACCGGCGTCGGCGTGTGCCCGAACCGCTTCGGGAAACTCCACGTCGTAGCAGATCAACAATCCGCAGCGGATACCCTCGAAATCGAACCCGACCACCAAGGTCTCACCTGGCCGAAAGTGCTCACGGTCGAGCGTGCCGAACAGATGCGTCTTGCGGTAGTGCGCAAGCGAGGTGCCGTCGCGGCCCACCACCTGCACACTGTTGTAGACATCTCCCCCGTCGAGTTCGGGGTAGCCGTAGACGACTGCGATGCCCGCACTTCGAGCAATCGCGGCGACGGAATCGAAGATCGGGCCGTCGGCCGGTTCCGCGCGTAGCGACACCAGTTCGCCGATGTCGTAGCCGGTTGCGGACATCTCCGGCGTCAGAAGGATCCTCGCGCCGGACTCAGCAGCCTCACGGGCAGCGGTGTCGATCGCAGCGAGGTTGAACTCCACCGACGCAAAGGTGTCCGGTGTAGTGAGCGGACCTTGGAACAGGCCAACTCGAACTGAATCGACATGCATGGTGCGCTCCTTCAGGAGTTCCGTGACGCCAATTTTCGACGGTGTGTGTGACGGGGACAACTACCAGCGTGACGGGTGCCGCCAATCATGTCAACTCTTGTTTCCTAAGAATCAACATTCACGGATTCGAGCCTCACGAAGACGACGCGCGGGGCCCTTCCGGCAATGCCGGATTCAAGACCCACAGAACCTTCGCCAGAACCGAGCCTTCGGCCTGAAAACTATGGTTGTGCGTCGGCGTGAATGTGAAGGAATCGCCCGCCGCAAGCACGACGTCCTCGGCGTCGACGGCCTCACCGTTCGGATCCGTCCGACCGCCCTCGAACGAGACCCGCAAGCCGCCCTCGAGCACGTGCACGAAGTTCACGTCGATCGGCAGACTGTAGAACTCCTGACCACTTCCGCCGCCTGGTTCCAGCTCGCCGAGCAGCACCTGAATTCGACGCTCGTTGGTAGGCGTGAGCAGGTATTCCGTCATCTTTTCGCCGCCGAAGCTGATTTGCGGCATGGCATCGGC
>NZ_JBEOXI010000687.1:0-1715 GCF_040296465.1 Streptomyces sp. NPDC002130 | reverse complement strand
CCCGCGGGTCTTCCCCGACCCCGAGCAAGGATCTTTCGCACGACCCGATCATCGTTGCGGCGAAGGAACAGAAACGTGCCCTCTTACGCCCGCGGCGGGGGCGCCGCGTCGGCAAACCGGCGGAGTAATCGTGAAACGAAGGAGGCACCGAACCCGGTTCGGTGCCTCCTTCGTTTGTCCCCCTATTTCCAGCTCGGCAACCACAAATGGTTCTGCCACGATTCGGGCGTGATCGGCATGGCTGTGAGTATCGGCCAGAGGTAGACGAAGTTGGCTACGACCAGACCGATGTACAGACTGACTGCAAGAAGTCCGGTGGTACGACGCTCGACGGACGCGCTCGCCTTGCCCAGAACGTCGCCGAGGACCAGCGCGAATCCCATGACCATGAACGGGGCGAGCGCAACGGCGTAGAAGTAGTACATCTGGCGGTCGAGCGTCGCGAACCACGGAAGGTAAGCGGCGCCGTAACCCGTCAGGACCACTGCGTATCGCCAGTCACGGCGCACGAACGTCTGCCAGATCGCCCACGCCAACATCGGTAGCGCCAGCCACCACATTGCCGGTGTGCCGATCAGCATCACGGCCTTGACGCAGCTGGCGGCCCCGCAACCGGTGACCTGCTCGCCGTCGGCGTAGTAGTAGAGCATCGGTCGTAGCCCCATCGGCCACGTCCACGGTTTCGACTCCCACGGGTGGTGGTTTCCGGCGGAGTTGGTCAGACCGGCGTGGAACTGGAGAACGTTTCCGCTGTAGTACCAGAGTGAACGCAGTGCGGAGGGAATGAAGCTCCATGTGCCACCCTCACCGATCTCGTTGCCGACGGCATGACGGTCGACGCCGGTCTCGCTGGTGAACCAGGCCCAGTAGCTCGCGAGGTACACACCCAGCGGAATGATCACCAGCGCATACAGAGCTGGACCGATGTCGCGAACGGCGGTGCCGACCCAGGGGACCCGACATGGACCCGCTGAGCAGGCCTGCCGGTCAGTTGGCTCTCGAGAACGAACCGGACAGCAGGGCGACGCTGCGGGCGCGTCAGACGCCTCGCAGTGAGCGTCGCAAGATCGGGAAAGGCCTGCGCAAGCGAGTGGCGCGATCGTCGCTCGGCGACTGGACGCCCCCATCCGATCGACGTGACCCGGTCGATCAGGTCAACACGGCACACGAGGGAAGACTCGACTGGTTGGTTCCGATTCGGGTGGGACGCATGGTCGCTTCACCGTACGGATTTCTGCGCGGTACCGCCGGATTGATGGCCGAGGACATGGCGCAGCTCCCGTCCACCGGCATCACACCCGTCATCTGTGGGGATGCGCACGTCGGAAACTTCGGGTTCTACGGATCCCCGGAACGCGAACTTGTCATAGACCTCAACGATTTCGACGAAGCACATCCCGGCCCCTGGGAATGGGATCTGCGAAGGCTGGCCGCGAGTATCTGGGTGGCCGGGCGGCAGAACGGTCTCACCGAAGCTCAATGCGAAACAGCAACAACCTCGTGTGTGTCCGCGTATCGCCTCCACCTGGCAAAGCTGTCCGAACGTCCACTGTTCGATCGCTCCTTCGACCGGGTCGATCTCGACGGACTCACCGACCACGTCACTGATCCCGGATTGCTGGCGGAGATCCGACGCGCCGCGGAGCGCGCACGACGACGGACGAGCGATCACGCAGTGCCACGGTTCACCATCGAGGATCACGGGCGACGCCAGC
>NZ_JBEOXI010000686.1:0-1716 GCF_040296465.1 Streptomyces sp. NPDC002130 | reverse complement strand
GCGGATGCTGCGGGACGCCTACGCGCTCGGCGCCACCGTCTACGACCTGCGCGGTATCTCCGACTCGCTGGACGAGACCGACCACCTCTTCGGTCCGGCAATCCAGGCGCAGGACTTCTTCTTTCGAAAGATCGCCCGCGACCGCGGTGTTGCACTCGCTCACGTAGCCGGTCGCATACGAGAGTTCATCGACAGCGAGGCCGGGAACGGTCGTCTCAAGGCCGAACGAGTCCTACTCGAGACCGCGTTGACCGACGTGCAGGAGATGGCCGGGACGCTCACCGGGTATCTGATGGCTTCCCAAGACCAGCCTTCCGAGTTGTACAAGATAGGCCTCGGCTCGGTGCGCTTTCTGTACGCGGTAGGTGACCTGCTCATCGGATGGCGACTGCTGGTGCAAGCCGAAGTCGCGTTGGCAGCCTTGGATCGTGATGCGTCGGCAAAGGACCGGTCGTTCTATCGGGGCAAGGTGGTCGTCGCGTCGTACTTCGCGAAGAACATCCTGCCCGTCCTGGCGTCGACCAAAGAAATCCTGGGTTCCCTGGACAACGAGATCATGGAACTCGAGGAGGACGCGTTCTGACAACGTGCCATAGTGAAGGCATGTATATGCCCGACTTCGACTACGTGGGGGTATGGAGCTTTCCGATCATGGGGCCGGATGCACCAGACGACGCCCCTACCAACGTCGTCGAGGCGTGCCAGGCCGTCGGCAGGGATCTGCAATGCCGATGGCAAGGCCCTGATACGTACATGCAGAACTGCGTGTGGACGGTGTCGATGCTCGATGACGGTCAGTGCCACCTCGCGCTCGACGCTGGACCGCGGCCAAAAGACAAGAGTGCAGGAACCAGTTCTCTGATCGGTATCAGGTGCGTCGGGCCGCACGTCGAACAGTCTGCACAGGAACTGAGGGCCTTGATCGCCGGAGAAGTCCAGGATGAGCTGGCCGGCGGATTTCCGTTTGTGCACTGGCCCATTGAGAAGGACCGATTTCTGATGCCGTCCCGTGGCGTCAGTTCGCCCGCACGCACGCCATCGGCCAGATCGTGCCCGGCAAGGTCACGAAGCTGGTTCCGTTCGGTGCATTCGTGCGCGTCGAAGAGGGAATCGAAGGCCTCGTTCACATCTCGGAGCTCGCTGAGCGCCACGTCGAGGTTCCGGACCAGGTTGTCGGCGTCGGCGACGATGCACTCGTCAAGGTCATCGACATCGACCTCGAGCGTCGTCGTATCTCGCTGTCGCTGAAGCAGGCCAATGAGGATTACAACGCCGAGTTCGATCCGTCCAAGTACGGCATGGCCGACTCGTACGACGAGCAGGGCAACTACATCTTCCCCGAGGGCTTCGATCCCGAGACCAACGAATGGCTCGAGGGCTTCGACAAGCAGCGTGAAGAGTGGGAGAACCGCTACGCCGAGGCTGAGCGTCGCCACAAGATGCACACCACTCAGATGGAGAAGACCGCTGCAGACGAGGCCGCTGAGGCTGCCACCGCTGCTGCCGGCTACTCCTCGGAGACGGCTGCTGCAGACGATGCTGAGGCTCCGGCTGCTGCCGGCTCCGCTCCGGCAGAGTCCGCTGGCGGATCGCTCGCCAGCGATGCACAGCTCGCCGCACTTCGTGAGGACGGGAGGCAGTGCACCCGGGTGGGCGTGGACGTGTCCGAGTAGCACCGGGTCCGCGCCAGTCTCTCCCCGTACCGCCGCGAGCAGG
>NZ_JBEOXI010000685.1:0-1718 GCF_040296465.1 Streptomyces sp. NPDC002130 | reverse complement strand
ATTGGCGGTCGGTGCCTCGCTGGGTTCGCCCCGTGGCTGCTACGCGGCTAAAGGTTGTCTCGTAACTCGGTGAGCTGGTCGGCGTTGGGTTGGTCTCGTAGGTACGCCCTGGCGAACCGGGAGCAGCAAAGAGTTCTTGCCACGGAATGTCGGTGAAACTCTGGCACCGTAGCCGATAATTCTCCCCGCCTTGCAGCGTCACGGAGGTGACGAAGGTTCGGCCCAGGTGAGTCAGGAAAGCCGTGATCTCGTCATCTGATCGGCGAAAAGTCTTCAGCCCGTATCGATTGCTGCCTTCGTCCCACGCCACCACCGTGATCTCGGTGATCAGATTGCTCAGCGAACCATACGATTGACCAGGGGTGATCGTCTCCCCTACCGCTGGATACGTTGCCCCGTGAGCGCCGATCGCCAGTGCCCCGGCGATGGACAGCTCACCGATCGCCGGAGAGTTCGCCCAGCCGAGCCCTTCTCGCTCGAGCGCTGTCAGAATGGCTTCGATACTGGCACCGGCGCCCGCCGTGATTGTTGCGGGCGTGCCGTGCTGCACCACAACCGAATTCAAGTTCGCCATCGTATCGACCAGCAGAACTCGATCCGAAGGCGCGCCGGGCACCACGGTCAACGGACTCCACCCGTGCATCGTTCCCTTCGCACGCACTGTGTACCCGTTGTCGAACGCCCAGTTGGCGAGGGTGACGACGTCGCCGCTGTGACGCGCCGTTGCAGTCCACACGCTGTCGAGCATGATTTCTCGCGACCAGTTGGCGTATGCCTGCTGTGACAGCGGAATGTCCGACGGAAATCCGGGCGGTGGCGCGATGGTCGATGCCGAACCCCAGGGCACTGCTCCCGCCGGCGCCCAGGAAATGCCCGCCAGCGCGGCAGCACCGGCACTCGCTGCGAGAAATCCGCGCCGGCTCACACCGTCTACTCCTGAGCTGTGCTCTGCCTTGGGTTCTGCTCGATGCACCACTGCTCACTCCGTCAGCCGACTCGGTTCATGTCAGGGACGAACGTAGAACAAATATGATTACGATGCCAGTGGTTCCGTAATAAAAGTTTTCCGAAGCTCACTGCACCATCGGAGCGAAGACGGCATAGATCGCTTCCGGGGCGCCGTCGAACGCACTGATGATCAACCACGCAGTCAGAACAGTCAGCGCCGGCCCGATCAGGATCTTCTCGAGGTTCCCACCTGCACGGATGGACAGGAATGACGGCAGCCGTTGTTCCCACCATCGCTTGCCGCCGAGCGGAATCAGGGGCGCGAGAAACGGCACCCCTTCCTTGGTGATCGCATCGCCGAGACAGTGCGTGGCGCAGCCCAGTGCCACCGCAACACCTAGCCCGGTGGATCCGGCCTCACTGGGATACCACTGCCAAGTGAGGGCGGAGAGCACCAACGCAACGGCGGAAACCGCGAGCCACCCCTTCTCCTTGGCCAATTCACCCGCCAACCCTCGGATGGCCAGCCCGAGGCAGAAGAACAGCGTGATGATGATGGCGGGCTTCCCGAATTGAACAACCAACGCAGAGACCCCGGCCCCCAGACCGGCGGCAAACAGTGCGGTGTGCGTGAGCGTCCGATGCCCACCACGACGCTTGCCGTCTTTCTTGCCTTTGGTGATGCGATAGAAGGTCACCGAAATTGCGTCAATACCTTTGGCCAGCGCTTTGCTGAGCGGACCGAATGATCGGGAAACCGTCGACTGACC
>NZ_JBEOXI010000684.1:0-1719 GCF_040296465.1 Streptomyces sp. NPDC002130 | reverse complement strand
GCCACGGCCCTGCACGGTCCGGTGTGCGTCCTGGCGGGCGCGGGCACGGGCAAGACCCGGGCGCCACGAACGAGAAAGCGATGACGACGATCAACGCCAGCGCCTGCTCGCCGAGTAGTCCTGCGCCGCCGCCGAAGAAGAGTCCATCGCGGCCGATCGAATTGATCGCCTTTTCGCCGAACAAACCGAGAAGGAGGGAACCGAGGATGCCGCCGATGAAGTGGACCGCGATGACGTCGAGCGCGTCGTCGAACTTGAAGATCGACTTGAGCGCGAGCGCGAAGTGGCAGACCAGTCCGGCAAGCGCGCCGATCGCCAACGCGGAGAAGGTGCTGACGAAGCCGGCGCATGGAGTAACGGTCGCGAGACCGGCTACCGCGCCGGTGATTCCACCGATCGCCGTGGCCTTGCCCTCGGTATACCTTTCGATGACGAGCCAGACGACCATGCCGCCCGCTGCGGCGATGTGAGTGTTCATCAAGGCTTGTGCCGCAACACCATCGGCGGCCAATCCGTCGCCTGCGTTGAATCCGAACCAGCCGAACCACAGGATGCCTGCGCCGATCAACGCCAGAGGCACCGAGTGCGGGACTGCCTCGGCGTTGGGCCATCCCGGACGTTTACCGACCACCAGCAAGATTGCCAGGGCGGCGGCGCCGGCGGATGCGTGGACGACAATTCCGCCGGCCCAGTCCTGGGCTCCGCGGAGCGCCAACCAGCCTTCGGGATTGAAGAGCCAGTGCGCAATCGGGGGGTAGACGATGATCGACCACAGCACGAGCAGAACGGCCCAGCCCAAGGGCTTGAGCCGGTTTGCGGTCGCACCGGTGATCAGCGCGGGCGTGATGATCGCGAACATCATCTGATAGACCACGAACGCCAGAGTCGGTACCGCGACTGCACCTTCGATCAGGTGGAAGCCCGGGGCGGCGGCAGTGTGTATGTCCTGCAAGCCGAACAATTTGAGGTCACCGAGGAAGCCGGAACCCCAGTCTCCACTGAACGCGAAGCTGTATCCGAACACGACCCAGGTAATCGAGACGAGTCCGAGTGGGACGAGGTTCTGCTGCAACATGACGAGCGCACTGCTACCACGCACCAGACCGGCGTAGAAGAAGGCGAGTCCGGGAACCATGAAGAGAACCAGACCCGCGGAGATCAGCACCCACGCCGTGTCCCCACTGTCTATCACTGCTTCGGCTAACACCATTTCCATCGACATCGACGACCTCCGAGCATTATTCGGACCTGAACAAAGTCATTGGTTAGAGCAGCAATTCGCGATGTTCCGGTTCGCTGCGACAGTACGCTACGCCCCATAGTTGCACCTTCTCAGCAAAATCGGGGGAACATCCGGTTTTCACGTTTAGTAGAGCATTGTTCTGGGAAAAGATGGGACTTTGCCTAAACATTGCGGACGCTCCACAACCTGCAATTGCGAGACTAATCTCGCCGAAAGTGGTTTAAGTCCTGCAAAATGGGGAACGTAGCCGCAGGTGAGCGCCACTTTCGGAGCAGAAATGCCGTTTCCAGCTCGGGACTTAGCTCCCTAACCAAGACAATCGCGAGCACCTTATTTGATTACCAACGTCGGTGACCCGCCTATCCAATCGGGTAGGTAATTTCACCGAACATCTTCTCACCTGTTCAGATGATTAACCTTCACCGCACTGAGGGCAATCCTGTCGTTAATATGTTCTTAATCCGTACTGGATATTT
>NZ_JBEOXI010000683.1:0-1719 GCF_040296465.1 Streptomyces sp. NPDC002130 | reverse complement strand
ATCATTCCGTCCGCGTCCGCCCAAACACCTGCGCCGGCAGCGGAGGCAGCACCCCAGCCGGCGGCCGTACCTGCGCCGGCGGTGGCACCCGAACAAACCCCCCAGACGCAGGCACCCGACCCTGCACCGCAGCCCCTCCCAGAAGTTGCCGCAACACCGACCTGGCAACTCGACCCCGCCGAACCTCAGATGCCCGCAAATCTGACTCCTGATGCACCTGCACCCGCGATCACCGCCGACACAGAAGACGACTCCACCAACTCATCCGACATCGTCTACATCGCCCTCGGCATCTCCGCGCTCGCCGCCGCCGGCCTAACCGGCCACCTCGCACTACGCCGCCGACAACAACAGCACCGCCGCCGCCGCGGCGAACGCATCGCCCTACCCGCCAAAGAAGCAATCCTCGCCGAACAAGCACTGACCGCCGCCGTCGATCCACTGACCACCGCTCACGTCGACACCGCACTGCGGAACCTCGCACAGCACTGCCGAACAAACGAAACCCCCATCCCCAGACTGCTCGCAGTCTTCATCGGCGACGACACCATCGAACTCGGACTACTCGAGGAAATCTCCCTGCCCCAACCCTGGATGCAATCAGACGACGACACGTGGATGGTCGACCCACGGACGTTCCCTCGCTCCACCCCGGACATCGACGTCAGCCCATACCCAGCCCTAACCGCAATGGGAACCAGCGACGACGGACGAGAACTCATGCTCAATCTGGAGGAAATCGGGCACCTCTCCATCACCGGCACACCCACCGCCACCGCAAACGTGCTGCGCGCGATGGCCGTCGAGCTCGCCGTATCCCCCCTAGCCGATTCCCTCCACCTCAACGTCGTCGGATACTGCAGCGACCTCGCAGACGCAGTGAACACCGGCCGAATCACGCACTCAGACAACACCGACGAGGTGTTGACGCGCTTGGCCCGCCACCTCGAACGCGACGCCGACATCCTCGACGAGAACGACATCGAATCCATCGCACACGCACGGAGCGTGTACGAAACCAGCGAGCTGACCGCTCCGGAAATCGTCCTCATCTCCGACCCGCTGACAGCTGAACAAACAGAAATCCTCGCCGCAATCGCCCAGAACGCACCGCGGATCGCGTTCGCCGCAGTCACGACACAGAACTCGAACACTCGCTCCGACTGGACACTCGACGTCGCCGACGACGGCACCGCAACACTGGTCCGCCCAGGTATCGCATCAGCACAGCTCACTGTCACAACACTCGACGAAACCAGCTACGACAGCATCGTCAGTCTGTACGCCACCACCACACATGATCCTTCCCCAGCTGCCGAACCCCAGGCTGCAGACTTCGGGGACTTCGGTTGGGAGGGGGCACGTCTCGACTTCGACATCACGACCGAAAACCTCATCACCAGCGCCGACCCTGCGGCGTTCACGGTAGTTCGCAACGACGACAACGTATTCGAGGAAAACAACTCCGAGACAGTCGGTGACACCGAAACCGAGACCACCGCGTCCGAGCCTGACGTCCCCACAACCCCACACATCTGGATCCGCGTCCTCGGAGAACCCACCCTCACCCCACTCACCCCAGGCTCAACGGACCGCGAAAACTCACGAAGCCTCACCGAAATCGCCGCCCTACTCGCATTCAGCGACGACGGCGTACCCGCAACTGAACTCACCGCAAAAATGTGGCCCCACGACGTCGAACTCGTCAACACGGCCAGC
>NZ_JBEOXI010000682.1:0-1722 GCF_040296465.1 Streptomyces sp. NPDC002130 | reverse complement strand
GTTCCCTCTGGAGGGAACGGGCCGATGTCGGATCGACCAGGACTCAGGCGTTTTCGGAGACGCGAATCTCCTCGTGCTCCAAGCCCCGCGACGAATCGGGGACAATCTTGAACAGGGCGATGGCGCCGACCAGGCTGATCGTGCACACCCCGGCGAGATACCAGGTCACACCCGCCGAAGATCCAGTGGCGTCGAGCAGAGCCGTGGCGATCATCGGCGCCAGTCCACCACCGAGAATCGCACCACTCTGGAGAATCAGAGACGAGCCGGAATAGCGGACCTTGGCCGGGAAGGTGTCGGCGATGATGCTGCCCTGGACACAATGTGTGACCGGAACGATCAGGCCCATACCCAGGAACGCGATGACGGCGACCATTTTGTTCTCGGTGTTGAGGAGCGGGAAGAACACGATGCACCACAACAGGATTGCGGCTGATCCGCCGATGAACATGTGTCGACGCCCGTACTTGTCGGCGATCTTGGTCCAGAACGGGATGGAAAGGAACCACAGGACTGCGGCAGCGGTCACGCTGAGCACGAGGAACTGCTTGTCGTAGCCCAGATGTTGCGTGCCGTACGACAGAGTGAACACCATGAAGGCGTACGCCACGGCGGAGTTCGCCAAGCACGCGGCAAGCGTGAGAGACAAACGGGGGAAGCCGACCTTGAGCGACTCACGCAGCGGGAAGCGAACTATTTCGCCCTTCTCCATGACCCCGGCAAATGACGGCGACTCGGTGACGCGCAGGCGGATCACCAAACCGATCGCCACCAGAACGAAGCTCAGCAGGAAGGGGATTCGCCAACCCCACGACGCGAATGCGGAGTCCGACATCACGGCGTTGGTCGTCAGGAAAATGCCGTTGGCGAGAACCAGTCCGGCAGGTGTGCCCATCTGCGGGAAACCTGCATACAGATTCTTCTGCCCGGCCGGCGCATGCTCCATCGACATGAGTGTCGCGCCGGCGCCTTCACCGCCAAGACCGATGCCCTGAACGACGCGCATGGCCACCAGGAGGACGGGTGCCCAGAACCCGATGGAGTCGTAGTTCGGGATGAGGCCGATGAGTGTGGACCCGACGCCCATCATCACCAGCGAGACCACGAGCGTGGCCTTGCGCCCGATGCGGTCACCGAAGTGCCCGAACACGAGTCCACCTACCGGCCGTGCGATGAACCCGACGGCGAAGGTGCTGAAGGCAGCCAGCGTGCCGGCCGTGGGGCTCAGGCTCGGAAAGAATTGTTTGTTGAAGATCAGCGCGGCGGCTGTGCCGTAGAGGAAGAAGTCGTACCATTCGAGAGTTGTGCCGGCCAGGGTTGCCATGGCAACTCGGCTGCGGGCAGCTTTCTCCGGCAACGGCTTTCCGTCACTCGTCGTGCTGTTGGATATCTTGTCTGACATCGCGGAACCTATCGATTGGATGGGGCAGGCGGACGATGAAGTCTGTAGTCACCGACCCCGTCTTCGGGATTGTCGGTATCACGAGCGTCGTCGATCGTTGTGTTTGGAATTGTGCTCGCTCGAGACATGACTCACAAATGCCGAATTCACCGTCCGCCATACCGGAAAAGGTATAGCCGGGGCCTCAGACGAGACCCAGGAAGCGTTCGGCATTCCCCCGCGAAATCAGTTGGCGCGCAGTATCGTCCAAGAACTCACTCTTGCGAACCACCTCACCGACCGGACGCTCCCCCAAGGGGTACGGGTAATCACTACCCACC
>NZ_JBEOXI010000681.1:0-1722 GCF_040296465.1 Streptomyces sp. NPDC002130 | reverse complement strand
GCCCGCACTGCACCTGGAGGCGCAACGTCCATCCGCCGAACGGAGTCTGGGGGCGACGACGCCCGCAGGCTCGACCGGAGTACGTCGTGATGGTCCACCACGACTTGGATGGCCCGCGTCAGCGTGCCCTCGTCGACCGCGGCAGGAATCGTGAGCAGAACAGATTGTGAGTACCGGCGAAAATCTCCACCACGATCAATCATCCACTTCATGATCGGCGTCAACTCGATCTCACCGACGCCGCCGCCTGGCAACTCGTCGAGCACAACGCGGTTGCCGGCCATTCCAGTCGTCTCGGCCAGCGCTGTCACGGTTTTGAGTTCGAACACCTCCCGCGGTGTGATCAGAACTCCGGCAGACTTGGCGCGCGTCACCAACTGGATGGACATGATCGAGTCACCGCCGAGAGTGAAGAACGAATCGTCGACCCCCACCTCGTCGAGTCCCAGAACTTCGGCGAACAGGCCCGCAAGGATGTTTTCCGTCTCGGAGGCGGGGCCACGGCTCACGGTTGCCTGTCGACCGAAGTCAGTTTCAGGCAACGCTTTCCGGTCGAGCTTCCCGTTCACCGTCAGCGGCATAACCTCGAGAACCGTCACGACAGCGGGGACCATGTGCGGCGCCAACCTCTGAGAGAGATACTCGAGCAACGCCGCCGGAGAGATGGCCGAACCGGGCTCCAGTACCACGTAGCCCACCAACCGGTCTCGGCGGGCCACCACCGCCGACTGAGACACGCCCACTCCGGAGAGCAGCGCAGCCTCCACCTCGCCGAGTTCGATTCGGTACCCCTTCACCTGCACCTGCAGATCGTTTCGTCCGAGGTACTCCAGCTGCCCGCTGTCGTTCCAGCGCCCCAGGTCACCGGACCGATACATACGCGCCCCACTGACCGTGAGGTCGGGAATGAACCGCGCGGAGGTCAGACCGAACCGGCCGAGGTATCCGCGTGAAACCTGATCGCCGGAGACATACAGTTCACCCACCACACCAGGCGGCACTGGATGCAGCCGCTGATCCAGCACGTACACACGCAACCCGGGCAACGCCTGCCCGATCACCGAAGCAGATCCTTCACGCGCCAGCTCACGATCGAGCGGTAGGTGGCTGACGTGCACGGTGGTCTCGGTGATGCCGTACATGTTCACCAGATCTGGTGAACATGTACGGCGGCGGGCGTACCAGCGCGTCACCTGTCCGAAGTCGAGGGCTTCTCCGCCGAAGATCACGTAGCGCAATGACAGGGCCGCGCCCCCGGTAAGCCGGTCGGCTTCCGCCAATTGATAGAAGGCAGTGGGAGTTTGATTGAGCACCGTGACACGTTCGTGCCGTAGCAATTCGAGGAATGCCTCTGGTGAACGGGCCGTGAAGTAGTCGACCAGTACCAGTCGGCCACCGTGTGCGAGAGCACCCCACATTTCCCAGACCGAGAAGTCGAATGCCTCTGAATGGAACATCGTCCACACATCGCCGCTGTCGAACCCGAAGAGCTCTCTGGTGTTTGCCAGCAACGTCACCACGTTGCGGTGAGAAACCTGCACCCCCTTCGGGCGCCCGGTGGACCCCGAGGTGTAGATCACGTACGCCAGATTGTCGGCTCCGTGCCCGCGCGGGCGCTCAGCGGTTTCCAGACTCTCCCCGGAGTACTCGTCGCCCGGACAGCACGCGCAGCACCGACTGCCAGCGGTTTCTCAGGCTGCCGTGTCCCGCGGCGGGGGCAAC
>NZ_JBEOXI010000680.1:0-1722 GCF_040296465.1 Streptomyces sp. NPDC002130 | reverse complement strand
ACACGCGACCACGGAAACGACTCCAATGGCGAACCCCCGCTGAAGCTTGGGACGAACACCTACGATCAATTCAACAGCAACGTGTTGCTTCGACCGGTTGAATACGCCTTGACTTCCGCGATCGGCGTGGAACACTGCACCGGCAAGACCGCCGCGGGTCAGTGCTGCGGCACCTAAGGCATCTTCGACGAGTTCGGTACGCATGTGCTCGGCGATCGACCAGCCCACCAGGCGGCGGGAGAAGCAGTCGATCACCGTGGCCAAATACAAGAACTCATTGTCCCCGCATGGCAGATACGTGATGTCACCGACGTATCGGGTATTCGGTGCGATCGCGGTGAAATCACGGTTGAGCAGGTCCGGCGACGGAGTGTCGGCTGGTTCGGCGATGGTGGTGCGGTGTTTTCGGCGCAGTCGCAGGCCCTCGATGTTGTTGGCGCGCATGATCCGTGCGATCCGTTTGTGATTGATCCGCTGGTCGGCGGGTTGTCCGTGATTGATCTCGGCGGTGATCCGGGGCCGCCCGTAGGTGTTGTCCCACCGTGTGGACGGCGCGGATCTTGTCGGCGAGTTCAGCGTCGGCTGCGGCCCGGGCGGCTCGTTTCTCGGCGGCGTTGATCCATGCGTAGTACGACGAGCGGGCGATATCGATGACCTGGCACAACCGCTTCACCGGGTAGGTGTCGGAGTGGTCTGCAACGAACTGGAAGCGGTTCACCAGTTCGTCTCTCCGGCGAAATATTTTGCCGCCGACCGCAGGATGTCTCGCTCAGTTTCGAGCTTGGTTTTCTCCGCGCGTAGGTGTGCGACCTCGGCGCGGAGCCTGGCGGCTTCCTGCTCGGGTGTCTCGCCGGTGCCGGGCCCCGGAGCGGTGGCGGCGGGTCTGCGGATCGGGATACCCGCATTTCTCAGCCATGTGGTCAGGGAGCCGTGGGATACGCCGAGATCGGCGGCGATCCCGGCTACGGTCGCGCCGCCGGTGTCGCGGTACAGCTCGACTGCGTCGCGGCGGAACTCTTCGGAGTAATTTTTCTTTGCCATCGGGTTAGATCTTCTCGCTTTCCCTGGTCTGAGACCAGGATCAAGCGTGTCCAACCCGCGGGGTCAAGGCCCGTCGATGCTAAGTTCCGCGCTGCTCAGGGCGGCTTTTTTTGCAAGCCTGTTGACTGGATTGGAACGAGGGGGCGTGAGTGTTAGTGGGATCCTCCTGCAAAAAGTTGTCAGGTGACTGCAGTACTATCAAAATCGTGACCGACGAGAATGACATCCTCTATCACTACACAAACTTCGGAGGATTCTCCGGCATCATCAAAAGTCAAAAGCTCTGGGGAACCGATATAAAGTATCTAAATGATGCTCAGGAACTCAAATACAGTGCCGGGTTGATGGCCGAGATCTTTCACTCCTTGGCTCAGGAACTACCTGACCTTACAGAGGAAGAGCGGAGGGAGTGTGGTGACTTCTTCACGACCGAGGGGCCCGACCATCGAGATCCGTCGTACCTTGGACCAAAGAAACATGCACTTCGAGCCGCCGCCTGGTCGCTTGCGGCTCTCGTAGACGAGTCACAGCCGCAGATGCCATACGATTGGAAATGGGCGAACGGGTATGTCACTTGCTTTACTACCGAACGTGACTCGCTCGGGCAGTGGCGTGGATATGCAGGTGGTGATGGTTTCGCCGTAGGTTTCGATCGGGCGAAGCTAGCGGAGCTGACCTACC
>NZ_JBEOXI010000679.1:0-1724 GCF_040296465.1 Streptomyces sp. NPDC002130 | reverse complement strand
TCGGTGTCGGGTCTGCTGGGTACGGCGGGGCAGGCGAACTATGCGGCGGGCAACGCGTTCCTGGACGCGCTGGCGGCGCATCGCCGGGCTGCCGGGCTGCCCGCGACCTCCCTCGCCTGGGGCCTCTGGGACGGCACCCACGGCATGGGCGGCACCCTCGGCGACGCCGACCTGGCCCGGTGGACGCGCCAGGGCATCAGGACCCTCACCCCCGAGCGGGCCCTGGCCCTCTTCGACGCGGCCCTGGCCGGTGACGACGCCCTGCGCGTGCCCGTGGTCTTCGAACAGCGGGCACTGCGCGCCGAGTCCTCGCCCCTGCTGCGCGACCTGGCCCCGGCAGCCCGCTCCCGGCGCACGGCCGCCCGCGCGGCCGACGCGGGCACCGAAGGCACCACCTGGGCCCAGCGGATCGCCGCGCTGCCGCAGGAGCGCCGCCGCGAGACCGTCCTCGACCTCGTGCGCGGCATCGTGGCCGGCGTCCTCGGACACACGGACCCCGGGCGCCTCGATCCCAAACGCGCCTTCAAGGAGAGCGGCTTCGACTCCCTCGCCGGCGTCGAACTGCGCAACCGCCTGAACACCGCCACCGGACTGCGGCTGTCCGCCACCGTCGTCTTCGACCACCCCACGCCCGACGCGGTCGCCGACCACCTGCTCACCAGGATCGCGGACACCGGGGACAGCGCAGCCCCGGCACCGACCCGCACCGCGCGGACCACCGCCGCCCATGACGAACCCATCGCGATCGTGGGCATGGCCTGCCGCTACCCGGGCGGCGTCGCCTCACCGGACGACCTCTGGCGGCTGGTCTCCGAAGGCGGGGACGCCATCAGCGAGTTCCCCGCCAACCGGGGCTGGGACCTCGACGGCCTCTACGACCCGGACCCCGCCCACACCGGCACCTCCTACGTCCGGCACGGCGGATTCCTGCACGACGCCGACCGGTTCGACCCCGCCTTCTTCGGCATCCCGCCGCGTGAGGCGACCGCCATGGACCCGCAGCACCGGCTGCTGCTGGAAACGGCCTGGGAGGCCTTCGAGCACGCCGGTATCGACCCGACCGGCCTGCACGGCTCGGACACCGGCGTGTTCACCGGCGCCATGTATGACGACTACGCGTCCCGCCTCGCGGCCAGCCCCGAGGAGTACGAGGGCTTCCTGCTCGCGGGCAACCTCTCCAGCGTCGTGTCCGGCCGGCTCTCCTACACCTACGGCTTCGAGGGACCGGCGGTCACCGTCGACACGGCCTGCTCGTCCTCGCTGGTCGCCCTGCACCTGGCGGCGAACGCGCTGCGCAACGGCGAGTGCTCACTCGCCCTCGCGGGCGGTGTGACCGTCATGGCCGGTCCGCACGTCTTCGTCGAGTTCTCCCGCCAGCGCGGCCTGTCCCCCGACGGCCGGTGCAAGTCCTTCGCGGCGGCGGCCGACGGTGTGGCCTGGTCGGAGGGCGTGGGCCTGCTCGTGGTGGAGCGCCTGTCGGACGCGGTGCGCAACGGGCACCGGGTGCTGGCGGTCGTACGGGGCAGTGCGGTGAACCAGGACGGTGCCTCGAACGGTCTGACGGCACCGAACGGCCCGTCGCAGGAGCGCGTCATCCGCCAGGCACTGGCCTCGGCCGGTCTCTCCGCCGCCGAGGTGGACGCGGTGGAGGCGCACGGTACGGGGACGCGGCTGGGTGACCCGATCGAGGCGCAGGCGTTGCTGGCGACGTACGGCCAGGACCG
>NZ_JBEOXI010000678.1:0-1728 GCF_040296465.1 Streptomyces sp. NPDC002130 | reverse complement strand
TCGGCCGCGGCAGGATCGGCTGC
This sequence comes from Streptomyces sp. NPDC002130, assembly GCF_040296465.1. NCBI lineage: Bacteria > Bacillati > Actinomycetota > Actinomycetes > Kitasatosporales > Streptomycetaceae > Streptomyces > Streptomyces sp. NPDC002130. The sequence continues at coordinate 1,705 of NZ_JBEOXI010000678.1, read as the reverse complement.
GGGGTGGGGATGGAGGCGTTCGCGTCCCCCATCTGCGCGTACGCGATCTGCCCGCCCTTGATGACGAGCTGCTTCGAGGATGAACGAGACGCCGAGGACGGCGTAGGCGACACCGAAGTCGGAGGCCGGTTCGGAATGGAACAGTTCCTGGATGCCGTGGGTGATCGAGACACCCGCGCCGAGTGCAAACAGTCCGAGGGCGGCGAACATCGACCAGATGTATGCCTCCCGGCCGTACCCGAGTGGCTGGTCTCGGTCGGGAACCCTTTTCGAGCGGCGGTTCGCGATCAGCAACAGCACTTCGTTGCCGGTATCGGCCCAGGAGTGGGTGGCCTCGGCGACCATCGATGCAGATCCGGTGACGATGGCGGCCGCCGTCTTGGCCCCGGCGATCAGCGCGTTAGCCGCAAACGCCAGTACGACTGTCGTGGTGCTCTCGTCGCCGTTTCCCGTCGGCTCGGCCTTGGGTTCGATGCTCACGAACTTCAGGCTAGGCGGGTGGCGACGGTTTCGTGCGGTGACGCTCGGCGACGGAGCGCAGCAGTGTGTCGACGGCGTCGTGGAACTGCGTCAGGCCCGGCTCTTCGACGGGAAAGTGCCCGCACCCGTCCAGCATCACGAATTCGGTGGGTGCGTTGATGCGGCGGAGGAACTGCAGGCTCAGTTCGGGTGGCGTCCATCGGTCGTCGGCCGGGTGGGTGAGCAGAACGGGCGTCGTCCGAAATGCTTCGGGTGCGGTGTGCTCGAACGAGAAGTAGCTGCTGAGGAATCCGAGTGGCACCCGAACACCGCCACCGCACGGATCGGTTGCGCACAGCGTCGCGAGTTCACGGTTGCTGCTCATGTTCGCGACGTCGGCGACCCAACGGATGGGCACGCGGATACGGCCCACCAGTCGTTCGGTGCGGCGCATCAGGGGAGCGCCATAGACACCCATCGGGCCGAACCGCGCCGCGGCAGCTCTGGCCGACGGATTCGAGGGATCGAGCAGACAGGTAGCGACGACGGCGTCGGCCAGACCGGTTCGCGCGGCTACCTCGTAGGCCAGCAGACCGCCGATGCTGGCTCCCAGAAGCACCAGCGGCCGATCGTCGGCTGCTTTCTCGGCCCGGACGAGGTCACAGAGGAGTTCGACCCACTGCTCGTACCGGTCGCCGGCGGGATCGCCTACGACGGTGTCGCCGTACAGCGGAAGATCGGGGAAGAGGACTTCGGCTCCGAGTTTCACGCCGATCCCGGCGAACGGCCACAACGCGCCCGAGTACCCGCCGGCGCCGTGGATACCGAGAACCCGAACCGGCGCGTCTGGAACCACTGCCCGTGCGACGTGGACGGTGTTGCCGTTCCACTCCCACCACGTCGTGGTCGGCTCCGGCATGTGGGCGGTGTACCGGTCGGGCATAAACTTCGAGTAATCGGCGCTGGTCATCTACACAATTCTCGGTACCGGCGTCGCGGCTGACAACTCGCATCGGAGGACCGTGTCGACTCGGCGGAAAAGGCCCTCCCAGCAGCGCTCGAGGGCTACCTACGACGCGATCCTGGAGGCAGCTACTCGCGTTTTCGCGTCGGAGGGCATGGCGGCGACCACCAACCGGATCGCTGACGAGGCAGGCGTCTCGGCCCAGCTCCTCCAGCCCCTGCTCGAAGTTCATCACCGGCGAGAAGTCGACCTCGCTGACCTCGACGAAGTACGACTTCGTGG
>NZ_JBEOXI010000677.1:0-1732 GCF_040296465.1 Streptomyces sp. NPDC002130 | reverse complement strand
GCTACCTGGCGATCGCCTCCGGCACCGAGACGATCACCCCGGAGTTGATCGCCGCGACCACCATCGACAATGCCGGCGAATCCGCCGCCCGCACGGCCTGACCCCACACCTTCCACCGCGCCCCCGGCGGCGCGACTGAGGCCGATTCCCGGCGGTTACGACATCGACCGCTGGCCGATCACCGTCCCGATCCGCCCCGGCGAGGCCATCCCCGGATGGCTGCTGCATTTCGCCTCCCGGTACCAGCTGTCTCCGGCGCAGTTGTTGCGGGAGTTCGGCTTCACTTCCCGGCCCGCCACCGTCGACCGTGTACTGGACCAGGTCGCCGAGTGCTCGCGGGAGATCACCTGGTGCCTCGGCCTCGCGCCGCGGGCCTTGTCGCCGGCATTGTGTGGTTGGCCGGCCGAGGCCTCGCTCGGCCGCTACCTCGCGCACCGCCGCGGGATCCGGCACCACTTCAGCGGGTCCCGGTTTTGTCCACGGTGTCTCGCCGAGCCGGACTGCATCTGGCAGAGGCAATGGGCGCACCCGTTGCTTCCGATCTGCCTGCGGCACCGACTGCGGTTGCAGACCCGGTGTCCCGGTTGCGGGCAGGTGCCATTCTCCGACACCACCTGGCTCGGCAGCCACGGCCCGCCATGGCACTGCCCCCAACGGTGTCCGCGCGAGAGCGCCGATCGGAAGGTGCGTCCGTTCTGCCGGCACGACTTGCGCGACGCCACCGTAATCGAGGCCAACGACGACCTGTGCACGGCCCAGCGGTATCTGACCGCGCTGGCCGAGGCCACCGACATCGACGATCCCACCTCCCGATACGACAGGACGGCCGCGACGACCCGATTCGAGGCCTTCTGCGACCTCGCCTCGCCGCCTTGCCTGCACCGATGGCGCTCACGAGCGTCGAGTTATCCGACGGCAGAACGACAGTCGGTTTCAGCTGCACACATGACGCCGTAAACGGCGCAGCTGACATCACCGACTACGGCGGTTGGGCCGCGTACCTCTCTCGCTGACAGTCACGGCTTGCAGATTCGAGTGACGGCCTCGCGCACCACTTCACGGCGGCGCGCGATCTCGTCGGCGTCGACGTTCTGGTTGTCGGCTACGCCGGGGGCAACCACCCAGCCGAACACGAGGCCGAACAGCATCGTGATCAGGTCCTGGGGGTCCCAGTGCTTGGAGATGAGGCCGTCTTCTTGAGCCTTGCGAATCGTGGCCATTCGCGGAACCCAGCTGGAATGTTCCTCGGCCAGCTTCTTCATCCGTGGCGCCTCACCTTGCAATTGACCCCAGATCATCATCCGTTGAATCTGCGGTTTGCCGAGCATTGCGTCGAACAGTTCGACGGCATGCGCGGGCATGTCTTCACCGGTGAACTCGACGGATTCCATCGCCTGCTCGAAGTCGACGTCGAGCACCGCGTGGAACAACGCGACCTTGTCACCGAAATAGGCGTAGAGGCGCTCCTTACTGGCGTTTCCGTTCTTCGCGATCCGATCGATGCGCGCACCGGCAAGCCCGTAGGTACCGAATTCTTCTTGCGCAGCGTCGAGGATTCGCTGTTTCGTCGCGGTCACGTCAGTGGGAGCCATAGTGATGATGGTAACCGAACGAACTATTTCGTTTGACTCACCCGAGAAGGCTGGAATACCTTTTTCCAATGACCACCACGTCCCACGTCGACGGCGGCACTCTGCCACCGATCCCGGCTGCCTCCGAGAATCCGAATCAT
>NZ_JBEOXI010000676.1:0-1738 GCF_040296465.1 Streptomyces sp. NPDC002130 | reverse complement strand
AACGAGAATGAGGCAGTTGTGTCGCTCATTCCGGCTGGCGACCCCAATCTGAGTAAGCGGGTCAATGTGCATTTGTACGTGCACGATTCCGGTGTCGTGACGATCGACATCGACGCGGAGTCGCGCGCAGACATCGACGTCGATGTGTACGACTACACGGCGTTGATCGTGCGGAACGGAGAGGTGGCAGGCGAATGAGCGCGAAGATCGAAACGATTGTCGTCCGAGATCCGGACGGCCCGACGGATGTGTACGTGTTCGTGGACGGCGTACCGGTGAAGAGTACCGAGTACGTCATCGACGCGGGCGCTGGCTGGGATTGGGAGGACTGGCGCGCGAGACGGGATGCGAATCTGGCTGCGGCGTCGTCCGAGACAGTACGGGCGGCGCTCACCACGGCGTATGACGATCCGCCCGGCGGGCAGTACGTCGAGGACCGTGAGGATGCGGGGTGGTTGTCGTGAGGTACTACGCGGAGTTGGCGCGGTGGCATTACTTGCGCGTGAAGCAGCGGGCGCGGGGCCGGGTGATGCTGTGGGCGCTGGCGTACGACGCTCGCTGCATTCGTCGGGATCGTGAGCGCACGGTTGAGCCCTGAGTGAATCGACAAGCGGCGCTGCACACCTCCAGTGTCTAGTGTCGAGGTAGATAACCATCAACTACGACGGACAGAGTACGAAATGACTGAGAGTCGAATCGAGAAGTTCACAAGGATCAGCCAGGAGATGGCAGCCGCAGTCTCCGAGATGCGTGCCGATGCAGCTGATGTCACCACGCATGCCCCTGAAACTGCAGCCCTCGTCGAAGAGCTCTCCGCGACATGCGATCGGTGGTCGCAATGGGAGGAAGTGGCCGCGGTTGTTCTTGCGCATCTCACCGCGGCTGGCCGTCTCGTCCCTGCCGGCGGTATGACACTCACCGCCGAACAGGTGAAAGACATGCGGACGGTGCTCGGCCTGAATGGTTCGCAGGACATCAAGGTTGTGCTCGATGTGATCAAGGTTGTGCTCGATGCGCAAGCCCGTCTCCGCGCCCTGTTCCCGGCAACCGAACCTGCTGAGGAGGAGCGTTGCGACTTCTATGCGGAAACCGAGAGCGGCGACGCTCGTCAATGCACGCGTCGAGATGGGCACACTGCACATCACCACATTGAGCCCGTCTGCGCTGAGCCTACTGAGGCGGAGGCCCGTGCGGGTCGTGTGTTCCCGGCAGATGCCTTTGGTGAGGTGGTCCGAATCGGTTGGGCCACGTACTACTTCGGCGCGGACAATGAATGGCATAACGCTCGGACTGGCGCGATCGAGACTCGCGAAGCCCTGATCAAGGAGGCATGCAGTGCGAATGGGGATTGGTATCGGCTTGTCCCCGATACTGATTCGCCGACCAACTCCGCTCCTGCTGAACCGCCGCCACGTTACTGCCCAGCCTGCAAGCTGAACGTGCCACCCGCCCCGTACTGCACGAATTGCGGAGGTGACACTATCCCGCGTTCCTCCAACGAAACCGAATGGCAGCGCTTAAACGACGTGCCGCCGACCGTGCGGAAGGTCAAAGACGTCCAGGGGTTCCAGTGGGTGCGTCGCGCGGATAACTCGGAGTGGCTGGGCTGTGACGGGTCATACGCCGTCTGTCGCATAGGGCATCCCAACCTCGCCCCGTTCGTTGCGGCCGAGGAGGGGTGAGCATGAGCACCTTCCGAGTCAACCTCACCCAAACGGCGAACCACACACTCGACGTG
>NZ_JBEOXI010000675.1:0-1739 GCF_040296465.1 Streptomyces sp. NPDC002130 | reverse complement strand
TACACGGGCAACGAGGCCAGGGCTCGCATCGTGGTCAAGCAGATCCGCGACAAGGGGTCCCGGCCGGCGAGGAAGTCGCAGAAATCTTCGACGATCTGTCGATGCTCCTCGGCGCTGACTCGCCCGACGCAGGGCGCCGAGCACTTGTCGATGTAGCCGAGCAGACACGGACGACCGATCTGGTTGTGCCGTTTGAAGACTCCGGACGAGCACGTTCGCGCGGGAAATACTCGCAGCAGCAGATCGAGGGTTTCGCGGATGGCCCACGCATGAGAGTAGGGACCGAAGTAGCGGACACCTTTGCGCCGCGGACCGCGGTAGACGAACAGCCTCGGGAACTCTTCGTTGAGCGTCACGGCGAGAACCGGATACGTCTTGTCGTCGCGGTACCGCACGTTGAACCGCGGATCGAATTCCTTGATCCAGTTGTACTCGAGCTGAAGCGCTTCGACTTCGGTACTGACGACGGTCCACTCGACGCTGCCGGCGGTGGTCACCATCTGCCGCGTACGGGGATGAAGTGTCGTGACGTCCGCGAAGTACGAGTTCAAACGTGAACGGAGGCTTTTCGCCTTTCCGACGTAGATGACCCGACCATGCGGATCGCGAAATTTGTAGACGCCCGGCGCAGCCGGAATGGTTCCGGTAGCGGGGCGGTAAGTCGAGGGATCCGGCACGGTTTCAGGTTAGTCGCCGCCACCGACCGACTCGGAAACGCGCAGGATGCGGGCACCGAACCGGTCGGAAGACGTCAGTTGCTCTTGTGCGCGACCGGTGCGTAGCGGTCGGCCAGTTCGCGGAACTTACCGACCGTGTCGACGGCGTACTCGCGGTCGTTGGACTGGATCGCCATCACGGCCATGTACTCGTCGTCGGGCAATTCGATGCGTGCCCAGGCGGCACCGTCGGGGAACGAGAGTCCCTCGAACAGATCCCAGTCGACAATCTTCTCACCCAGGATGTTTCGGACGGCGATACCCTGCTTGCCCACCTTGACCCGGGGCCGCGTCAACATCAGCACACCGAGAGCCAGAATGGTGCCGATGCCTGCCATCGCAAGTTGGTCCGCGGCACGGAAGTACACGCCGGTGGACCCCTGACGGAGCAGGAGTGCCAGTGTGACGTGAACGATCACCAGGAGTACCGCAACTCCGATCGCGTACCGCGTGGACTTACGCGGTGACGCAATCAGTTCCCAGTTCTCGTTGTCGCCGGGTGTACTCATCGAAACGAATCCTCGGTCCATGGTGCTCGGACGTGGCGCAGGGTCACTGCGGTGTCCAGTGCGGCGGCGCAGGCCTGTGCGCCCTTGTCCTCGACGCTACCCGGCAGCCCTGACCGGTCAAGAGCCTGCTGCTCGGTGTCGGTGGTCAGGACACCGTTACCCACCGGAGTGCTTTCGTCGAGCGAGACGCGTGTGAGGCCCGCGGTGACCGCGTCGCACACGTACTCGAAGTGCGGCGTGCCGCCGCGGATGACGACGCCCAGGGCAACGACGGCGTCGTGAGTGCGAGCCAATGCCTGCGCGACGACCGGCAGTTCGATCGCACCGGCGACACGGACCAGCGTCACGTCCTTGATCTGTGCCTCCTGCGCGACGCGCTGCGCGCCGGCGATCAGAGCCTCGGAGATCGTCGCGTGCCACTGCCCGGCATAGATCGCCAGCTTGAGATCCTTGGCTTCGGAGATCGCGAGCTGCGGCTGACATTCGCCGCTCCAAGTGCGGTTCCCGGCTGTGC
>NZ_JBEOXI010000674.1:0-1740 GCF_040296465.1 Streptomyces sp. NPDC002130 | reverse complement strand
GTCGACTGGTAGATAGGTGCATGCGTGTCCGAATGGTGCGAGCAGGTCGACGAGCACCTGTTCAGCGTCGGGAAATGGCCCCATCATGTGGACTCGATCACTGAAATGGCTTGCGCAAGAACCCGTTCTGGCCTGTTGTATCGGGTGCCGTGTTCACGGAACCGCGCGTAGTGGCCGAACGCGTAGATCACGCCGACCTGTTTCGTGCCGTTGAGGCCTCCGCGAGTCAGCAGTGTGGTCACGGATTGTGAGTTGTAGCCGGTTCGCTTGCGAGAGTTCGCCGTCCAGAACGCCGCACCGATCTCACACTTGGTGTGAAGGACCTTCGCGAGGTCATCGGATTCACTCAGGTACACATCCAGGTTGTTTCCAGCGGAACTCGTTCTCAGGGAACCCATCACGTCACCTCCGTGAGAGTGAACCGGATGAACGGTGTCCATCCTGTGAACGGGTTGGTCTGGGGTTCGACGTCCGATGTGATCGACGCGATCGTCCCGTCCGGGAGTTTGATTCGGTCGCTCTTACGAACGTCTGATCCGACCGGAGCGGACACCGGAATCGTGTTGGTGTCGCGATCCTGTCGGTTCCCCTGGTGACCGCCTGCCATGCGGGGGCTGTCGCACGGGCCGATCGACCCGACTTCCTCGTAGTCACCATCTCCGTGCACGTCGACATCAGGTGCACGGAGAACGGTGAGCATCGATCCTGCTGGGAACTCCATTACAGGTACCTCGGCGCGCGTGTGCCGAGCCCGGCATTCGTCAGCACGTCGAACGCGAGTTCCGAAAGCTGAGTTGCCGCTTTCGCGCGCTGTTCGACCGTCGCCTGCCCGGCATAGGTCACCGAACCGCCTGGCACCGACTGCGATCCGATCTGAAGGTCTTGCCCGAAGGCACCTTTGTTCGGATCCACCTTCGCCGCGCTCCACTCGGTGACCTGCTGGCACGTCGCATCGCGAAACGCTTCGGCAACCGTCGGGTCGGACGGCGCTCCTGCCGGTGTTGTGTCGTATCGGTCATGCCTGGTCGCTTTGCTGACCAGAATGCTCGCAGACCGCAGTAGCGACGCCGCCCCGACGGGGACTGACTCGAACCAGTCCCCGTCGACGAGATCGTCAGGCGTTGCATGAACCAGAATGCCCATCGGTCACCGCCTTTCGATCACTTGGCCGGCAGGAACCAAGCCGCGATCTTCTTGGTCGACACGCCCTTGACGTCGTCCTCGGTCTTGCCGTGCGCGAGGGCGTAGGCAACCCAGTCGGATCGTTCTGCGTCGGCTGCCGGGAGTGTGTCCGCGAGTTCGCCGCTGAGTTCCTGGACCTGTGCGGTGGCGTCCTCGTGGGCTTCCTCGAGTGCCGTCTGTGCGTCCTCGGCTGCGTCGGTCGCGTCGGCGACCTTCGTTTCGGCCGATTCGATGGCCGCTTCGGCCGATTCGAGGCCATCGTTGGTTGTCGGTTCGACGGTGTGACCGCCGACTTCCGAAGTGACATCACTCGACGGGGTGTGCGTCAATTCGGCTGGGGCGCTGAGCCCCTCCTCGATGCGTTCCCAGCGGGCCAGGTCGGACAGGTGCGACGGATCGTCGTCTACCTGCACAACCTGGCCGCTGTTGCGATTACGGAAGGTGGGCATCAGGCTCAGGCCTTGTCGGCGCCCTTGATCAGCACCGCACGGTTCTTGTCGATCGTCTTCACGCCGTACAGCGTGTCGAGCGAGATGACCGACACCTTCTTGTTGATGT
>NZ_JBEOXI010000673.1:0-1741 GCF_040296465.1 Streptomyces sp. NPDC002130 | reverse complement strand
GGAGGCCGGCTCGATGAACCCGGTCGTGCTCCTCGACGAGATCGACAAGGTGGGCTCGGACTTCCGGGGCGACCCGGCCGCCGCCCTCCTCGAGGCAACTCGGCAGCCTTGTCCATGCGATTGCGCAGCGTGTGCCGGTGAACACCCAACTGCGCTGCAGCGGACTCCCATTGACCATTGTGGTGCAGGAACGCTTCGATCGAGTCCACCAGACGGGAACCGTTCTCGGCGTCGTAGTCTTCCAACACACCGAGACCGCCGGCCGCGATCGACTGCAGAACATCGTTCGACTGCACGCTCAACAGGAGGCTGAAAGTCCCGAGTTCCGAGAACGAAACGAGCGTGTGACCGTCGACCTGTCCCACTTTGGCAGCAGAGACGGCCTCGCGCAGACTGGCCGCCACACCGCTCATCGGCCGGACGCTTCCGATTCCGCCGTTGATGCTCCGGCGTGAATTCTCCCGAACTCTCGCATACACACTGCGCGTGACCTTCTCCGCAACTTCACTTTTCACGACGAACCACACGCCGGTGCCGTCATTCAGCGGAGCCAAGAGGTACGGCACCGCCTCTTCTTCGAGGGCCGCTGACGTGATGTCGGTTGCCGCCAGTAATGGTCCGACATCGGTCAAGGCAGTTGCAACCACCGGTGATTCGGATTCGAATCCGAAGTACCGCAACAGACTTTCGTCGACGTCGCCGCCGGCCTGGCGCACCATCGTCGCGACCGCCAACCTCAGCCGCCGTTCGGCATCGACAACCCGTGACGGCTTGGCAAGCTCGATGGTCAACAGCGATACCGTGTGCCCGACCAACAGTCGTTCGGACTGATCCAAGGCGGCGGCGGACGCCACGGCGAGAGTGCCACTCACGGCAAGCCGGTGAATGGCCAGGTGGCCGTCGTCGTCCACCACGACCCGGCTGCGCTCCTTGCCTGATCGCTCCCTGATGCGTTCGGGCAGAGACGAACTCGCACCTTCCGTCAGAGCCAGCACCGCTCCGTCCCGATCGAGAACACACACTGCTGCATGTACGGCACGCCCCAGAGCAGTGATCAAGGCCGGCACCCCGTCGAGCAAGGCACGCGCCAACTTCTCCTGCGCGTCGACCACCGCCTGCACCGTTCGTATCTGGTCGGCGGTCAGCTCGTCGATCACGGCCCGCGAGATGGCGATGAACGGCGTCTCCTTGGCGACGGAAAGCACGGCAAAGCCCAGTTCGTCGCCGGCCCTGATGATCGCGTCCGGAACCTTCTCGTGCACGGTGCCGGTGTCGAATGCCAGTGCCACCGCACCGGTCCGCGCAATGCGCTCGACGTACTCGAACTGCTTTGTCGCCGAACGCGAAAGATGCAGCCCCGTCGTCATGACAAGCTCGCCACCGGCGAGCCACCGACTCGGATCCTGTAATTCGATTGCGTGCGCCCAGCTGATCGGCAGATCCACGTCGTCGTGACCGGCAACGATCGTGAGGCCGAGCGAGGTGGTGGCCGCCAGGCGCCGGACAGTCATCGGCATTACCGGAACCTCCGAAGACATTGAACAGAAAGGCAGTGGATAAATGGGCAGTGGACAGAACTGACAGTTTCCGGTTGTGTTTTGTACATCAGGTCCATGTTCTGGATCACACGATGAGCTTAGCGTCTCTCCGAAAGAACTGATCGCGTCATGCAATAGGAGCTGAGCCCAGATGCCCGACAGCAGCACCGAAACAGCCGAAGCCGCCAGCGTCCACTCGACGC
>NZ_JBEOXI010000672.1:0-1745 GCF_040296465.1 Streptomyces sp. NPDC002130 | reverse complement strand
GAAGCGCTGAAGCACAGCGGCGGCAGTGGGGACTCCGACCTGGCGGGCATCCTGTCCCAGGGCTTGCGAAACGTCACCGCACGAGCGACCAGCTCAAGGTGATCAATCGCTGCGGGTGGAACGAACGTCGCACCGACAGACGACAGGTGCCCGCGCAATTCTCGCTCAAATGCCGTAGTTTTCGCATCAATTGCGGCGCCAATCGCATCACAGATGGAGTCGACACCGAATCGCTTTTCCCGCTGAGCTGCTTCGATCAATTTCCTCGACAACCCGGCCAGGGTTCGCCTTTGATTGGCGACCGCCTCGATCACGACTACTTCCGGGACCACGATTCGCGCAGTATTTCGCTTGGCTGTTTCCTTGAGCGTATTCCACCACGCTGCCCGCAGCTGCGGGTCCGAAAGCACAACTGTCGTGTCAAGAATGATGATCATGGGGAGATTGTCGCTTATCGCAGACCGCTTCGGATGTTTAGGGTCGCATTGACACATGATGGCTAATCTGACCCGCAAGTTCCCTCGCCCATTGACCATTGATCAGTCCTTGGTTCGGCGGTAGCGGTACTCGTGGAGGTACGCGGATTTGACGGCGCGGCACGGGGCGCATCGGCATCCGAAAACTTGGTAGGCACTGACTTTCCCGTGCGGTGCGGCCTGGTGATACGGGCGTCCGTCCCGGAGGACGCGTTCTCGGTGCCGACGCAACATTCTCAGCCGATTGCGGATTTGCGGGGTGTACGGCAGCGGCAGCGCCTCGAGGCGTGCAAGTTCCGGTGTCATTTTGCTGCTGTCGAAGCACAACTCGCAGAGACCGTTTCGGCCGGCGAGGGTGAATGCGCGTCCGAAGGGGATTACGATTCGCGGTTCGCCGCATTCGTCGCACGGGGTTGGGGTGAACTGGTCCGCTGGTCCGACTGGTCGCGGGTTCACTGGCGCGGGACGAGGGGTCCTCTTCTTCTGCGGTTTGCGCGCGGCCGTCCGTTTCCGCTTCGGCGGCTTGGGTTCCGAGGTGGATACGCGAGGTCGGGGCGGTGGGGTGTATCCGGCGGGTTCAGCGAGAATCCGGCGCGCGGGTTCCGACAATACGGAAGGCGCGGTCGGTGTTGGCCGCTGGGAGATTCTGTCCTCCCGTCGGCATGCCGGGCACAGGCCACACAAGCAGGCATCGTTCATCTGTTGTCGAATCCTTCGGTGAGCACCACCCACGCGATGTAGACGAGGGCGGCGAATGTGACGGCGGCTGCCGCGAGTGCCGCGATCATCTGCTTCATGCGGCATCAACTTCGGCGAGGATGCGAGCGATGTCAGGGGCGAAGTAGTTCGGGCCTTTGAGGATCTTGCCGTCGGCGCGGTAGATCGGCTTACCGTCGAGGCCGAGTTTGCTCATGTTCGATGCGTGAACTTCGGTGAACACGGCAGCGAACGGGATGCCCGCTGTGTCGGCGTGGGTCCGGACCTGGACCTGGATGACGGAGAGCGCGAGGTGTGCCTCGATGAGTGTGCGTGCGTTGCGGTACTTTTCGACTGCGTCGTCGAGAGTTCCGTCGAAGGTTTTGTTCGCCCAGTACGGCAGACCGTGCACCCACATGGTGCCGTGTGCGATGTACGCGATGTCGGCGAGCGCGTCTGCGATTTCGATGCGGTCGTTTGCGGCCTCGGCTGCTCGTAGTTCGTCGTATTCCTCGAGGAGCAACCGGATGCGGAGTTCGCGGGTTTTCTGGTCGCGCCAGGTCGGCATCAACG
>NZ_JBEOXI010000671.1:0-1749 GCF_040296465.1 Streptomyces sp. NPDC002130 | reverse complement strand
GTGAGCGAGGACCATATCCGGGTACGAAACCCAGTAAGGAGCGGGAACGATGACCTCGACGCCGGCTTCGACCGTCGCCATGAGAGCGAGGAAGATGACCTGCTTCGCTCCGCCGCCGACGGTGATCTGGTTGTCCGCGTACTGGATTCCGGTTCGCGAAGCCGCGCGTGCTGCGATTGCCTCGCGTAGTGCCGGGATGCCGTTGACTGCCGTGTACTTGGTTTGGCCGGTGTTGATCGCCGTGATCGCCGCCGACTTGATGTTGTCGGGTGTGTCGAAATCGGGCTCACCGACCGTCAGGTCGAGTATTTCGCGACCCTGGGCCTTCAGCTCGCGCACTCGTTGTGCGGCAGCCACACTCGGCGACTCCCTGATTCTGTCGACGCGCGCAGCCGGAACGAATGTCGCCATGATGGTCTGCTCCTGGGTCCGGGGTGAGCGTGGATTCCCGTCGTCGACGAGCCACAATTCTCACTCGGTGATCCGTTCGACCATAGGGTCCTACCAGGGCATCTGACCAAGACCGAACCGTTGTGGCCCGATAAGCAAACGTGATGGAGCGGTGACGGAATCAGACCGACAGAACGCGCAGGTCCTCGAGACCGTCCACGACGGGAACTCGCCACGACGCAAGCTCTTCCGGTCCCTGCTCGTCCCACAGTTCGAACAGTTCCGAATCGGTCGATGCGATGGTGCGCTCGACCATCTCGATCAGCCAGGTGAACCGCTCGCTGGTCAGGGTCGAGGTGAAGGAATCGAGATCGAGGTCTTGGGTGGCAGGGTCGCGTTTGCGATCGGCGCGCACGATCAACACCAATTCGAGCAAGGCGACGGCGATTTGGCCGCCGTCCACCTCGAGGTAGTCGTCCTCGAATGCCCACTCCACCGATTCGAAGGTGAAGTCACCGTGTCCGATGGACGCGATCAAATCCCCTGCACCGTCGTTCTCGAACGGTCCCGATCCCCACGCGCCCACTGTCTACTCTTTTCCGATTGCCGTGTCAGCGCGCTTCGAGCGCGATCTTCGCTCCGAATCCTAGAAGAACTGTTCCGGTTATGCGCTCGAGTGCCTGTCGCACTCGGGGCTTCTCGAAGGTGCTACGCGCCCGTGAGAGAAGGACCACGTAGCCGCTGAGCCACACGATGGTGATGGCTGCGTGGATGAGCACCAGCAGCGCAAGCGATGGTCCCGTCGGCCATCCGGCCGGAACCAACTGAGGCAGCAGTCCGGTGTAGAAGACGGCGATCTTGGGGTTGAGCAGGTTGGTGGTAAAGCCCGTCTTCCATGTCCCGGCCTTCGGCGCGCGCGGGGCGTCGGCATTGTGTTGCATCCGTGAGGTCCGGCTCTCCCACAGTGCTCGCACACCGAGATAGATCAAGTAGGCAGCACCGGCGAGCTTGACCACGGTGTACGCCTCGGCCGACGCGGCCAGGATCGCCGAAAGCCCGAGGACAGTCAGCAGACCCCACACCAGAAGGCCCGAGACGATGCCGGCCGCTACCCGGAAACCGGCGGATCTGCCCGCGCCGAGAGCTGCCTGCGTCACGACGGCCATGTCCGGCCCCGGGACCAGAGTCAGTAGGGCGAGCACGGCTGTGGCGGCGAGCAGAGCGGTCAGCATGCAACAAGTATGAAGTCGGGGTGGGGAGCGAAGTCGGCCGGTGGTGTCGGGCCTGTGAACAAAGAGTGGCGCCCGCCGTCCTTGTCGCCGGGGAAGACGCGGTTGATGTTCACGCCGTCCAGCGGGG
>NZ_JBEOXI010000670.1:0-1752 GCF_040296465.1 Streptomyces sp. NPDC002130 | reverse complement strand
GTTCTGCTCGTCGGTGTGCAGGCTGCCGAGTGCCGGGGCGCCCGCGATCCGGGTGGTCCAGCCCCGTCCACCCCGGTGATCGAACCGAGAGATGTTGCCGGAGAGTGGATCAGAACTGCCTGGTTGAAGCGATCGGTACCACCCGCCCATTCGGACAAGCGGTGAACCACCGGCAGCGGTACCAGCTCACCCACACCGATGTCGGCCGAGGCGGTGGTAACCGAGGTGGCGTCATCACCCACCGTTGCGGCGATCGCGGCGGGAGTGCGCAATTCGAAGATCTGACGCGGGGTCAGCACTACCGAATCACGACGAGCCAGGTTGACCAGTCGGATCGCCAGGATACTGTCGCCGCCGAGAGTGAAGAAATCGTCGCGCACCCCGACACGGGGCAGTCCGAGAACCGTCGCGAAATGCCCGGCGAGAAGGTCTGCGACGCCCGAGGAAACTACTCCCGTCGAGTCGCTCACCTGTGCCGCGAAATCCGGTGCAGGTAGTGCTTTTCGGTCGAGCTTGCCGCTCGGGCTCAGCGGCAGTGACTCAAGTCGCACAAAGGCGCTGGGCACCATGAATTCCGGTAGCACCGACAGCAACTGAGCGCGAACCGCAGCATCATCAACATCGCCGACCAGATAGGCAACCACCTGTGCGCGGTTGCCAGGGCCGTCTGTTCGGACGATCACGGCACTGGCCGTGACTCCGGGGCACAGCGCCAACTGTGCTTCGACTTCACCGAGCTCGATGCGGAATCCACGAACCTTCACCTGCTCGTCCACGCGGCCGAGGTACTCGAGGACGCCGTCGGCATTCCACCGCACGATGTCACCGGTCCGGTACATCCGCGAACCGCCGTCGCTGTACGGATTCGCCACAAATCTTTCGGAGGTGAGTCCCCCACGTCCGTGGTAAGCACGCGCCAGTTGTGGTCCCGCCAAATACAGCTCACCGGTGGCACCGGCCGGGACGTTCTGCAGGTAGGGATCGAGAACGAACAGGCCGGTGTCGGCTGCGGGCACGCCGATCGGGACACTGACGGCGTCTGCCGGAGTTTCCTGCACGGACGGCTGCCAACTGACGTCGACGGCGGCCTCGGTGGGGCCGTAGAGGTTGTCCACCAGAACGTTCGGCAGGATCTCGGCGACCTTGCGTGCAACGTGAACGGGCAGTGCCTCACCGCTGCAGTTGACGATCTCGAGGGAAGAGCACAGTGCTGCTTTCGGCTCTGCAAGAAACACTTCGAGCATCGACGGAACAAAATGCACTCGGGTCACGGACTGTTCGACGATGACGTCGGCCAGATAGCCCGGGTCCTTGTGCCCGTCCGGCTCGGCCATCACCAGGGTTGCCCCCACCAGGAACGGCCAGAAGAATTCGGGAACGGAGACGTCGAAGCTGGACGGGGTCTTCTGCAGCATCCGGTCGGAAACGTCCATCGGACGTATCTGCTGTGCCCAGAGCAATCGGTTGACCACACCCTCGTGGGTGACGACAACACCTTTGGGACGACCGGTCGAACCCGCCAGCTTCGTAGTGTTGGTGTCAAGGTATTCGGAATCGGCCTTGCCGCGGGAACTTCCGTAGCCCAGGATTTCGACCTCATGCGATCGATCACCGCAGGTTTGGCTCCGGATAGCGCAACGTGCGGCAGGGTTCAGGCTCCATCGCCTGGAGAGTTCTTTCTCGCGGAGAACATCGACGATCTTCTTTTTGCCTTCGACACCTTGAGTACACCGGGCCAAGCACCGCTTTCAC
>NZ_JBEOXI010000669.1:0-1753 GCF_040296465.1 Streptomyces sp. NPDC002130 | reverse complement strand
CGTACCTCGACGAACTCGACGCGGCCCAGGTCCCGGAATCACGGCGCGTCCTCGCCGCACTGGGACCGAAGGTGTTGAAACTGTCCGCAGATCGCGCCGCCGGCGCGCATCCGTACCTGACCACCCCCGAACACACGGCCGAAGCTCGCGAAATCCTCGGACCCTCGAAGATCCTGGCCCCTGAGCACAAGGTTGTTCTGGAAACCGATCCGGAGAAGGCCAGAGCAATCGGTCGCCCCGCCGTCGCCAATCCGTATCTGTACCTACGCAACTACACGAGCAATCTCGAGCGCCTCGGTTTTGCACCCGAAGAGTTGGCGAACGAGGGAAACGATCGCGTCATCGACGCTCTGGTTGCGCGCGGTACCGCGAAGTCCATCGCGGATCGGCTACGCGAGCATGTCGCGGCGGGCGCCGATCACGTTGCGATCCAAGCACTTCCCGCCGAGGGTGATCCACTCGCGACCTACGAGGCACTGGCCGCCGAACTTTTCGGCTGACGGGCAACCCTTGACTTGGATAAGTCATGTCCGAGTATACTTGGACACGACTTATCCAAGTAAAGGCCGGCCCACTCGATGCAGATTTCCGCCTGGGGCTGCCGAAGTCGGAGTACGGCCGAGTCTCGAATGTCATTGCGCCCCCGCCGTTGCCGATCGACGTCGCGGCACTCGGGATGGACAACATCATGGTGAAGACGTTCACTGCGCCGCCGGCCGATGCAACAGGTTCGTGGACCGACGGGTGGCGCGCTGCCGAGATCGGTGCGGCCAACGGACATTCGAATGCGAGGGCGCTCGCACGTATTCAATCGGTGATCGCGTGCGGCGGCAAGGTCGGTGACGTCCGTCTGTTGTCGGAGGAAACGATCGACAAGATCTTCGAGGAGCAGTCGTACGGGGTCGACCTCGTCCTGGGTGTGCCGGTCCGTTTCGGCGTCGGATTCGGCCTGCCGACGCCCGAGTCCGTGCCGTTCATTCCGGAGGGACGAATCTGTTTCTGGGGCGGTTGGGGTGGGTCGCAGATCATCATCGACACCGACAAGCGCATGACCTTCTCCTACGTGATGAACAAGATGGGGCCGGGCCTGCTCGGTTCGGAACGATCGGCGCAGTACGTATCGGCTGCCTACAGCGCTCTGAGCTGATCGGACGTGCAGTGTTGATCGACGGAACAGAGGCGTCGGCGTTACTCGAATCCTTGCCGAGTAATAGCTCACCGGTGTTCGGTTAAGCGTCCTCGGTAATCCGGCAGAACGGTTGGTTTGCCCGACCGGAGCTGACTATGCTGCCGGATATGCCAGTGTGCTCCGGGGGGAAATCAGCGTGTCCGCAACGTCGAAGTGTGCCGAAAGGTTGCACAAGCGCGTCGGCGGTTCGTCGATGAGTGGTTTGATCGAAGTCGTCGGACGCTGGTGGCAGACGCCCGACCAGTTTCACACGTTCAGTCGCTATCTCGAAGATCGCGGTTTCTTCACTGCCTGCCGGGTGTTGGTCGGCGGAACGGCGTTCTGGATGGGATTGGTGTTGCTGTCGGCCCGATTCAGTGACGTCGGTCCGCAAGGGACGCTCTGGCGGGCGGTCAATCTGACGGTCATCGTGTTGTGCCTCGGCGCGGCCCTGATCTGGTGGCTGTTTCCGCCGACGCCGCTGTGGTCGTACACCTTCGTCGTGGGTTCCGACATCGCGATTGCGGCAGCAGCAGCGGCAACCGATTCGGAACCGCTGGGCCGACTGATCGCGTGTGTCGTGTT
>NZ_JBEOXI010000668.1:0-1754 GCF_040296465.1 Streptomyces sp. NPDC002130 | reverse complement strand
ACGACCTCCGCCCCGGACCCCGACCCGACGCCGACCACCCCGCCTCCGTCCTACGTTCACGCACGCGGACAACTCTGCATCCGGGTGCTACGCTCGCTTTCGGTGTCCCCATCACATAGGACTGGAGTGTGATCGGCGCAACGAATCGACTCGAACCGGCCCTGGGTAGTGGTGAAGACGCGGCGCAGTACGCACGTGTTCTCGAATCCGTGTACGAAGCAACGATGTCGGGGCGCAAATCCTTGCCACCACGTGGGCCGACTACAACGTCATGTTGATGCGTACGACGCTCGTTCGCTGATCCGACTCACGCTTGCGTTTGCTGGAGGTACACGATCTCCTCGGTGATCGGCGCGTCGTCATCGGCGTCTGTCGGCGGTTCTTGTCGGCGGCGCCACCAGATGGTGAACAGGACGGCACCGATCACCAAGGCAGCCAGAGCGAATACTGCCACCCAGAATTTCGGGCCGTAGTAGCCGACGAGGACCATGCGCATGGCGTTGCGCGCCCAGGTCAGTGGCATCAGAGCGTGCAGCCACTGCAGAACGGTCGGCATCTGTTCGATGGGATACACCGCGCCGAAGGCGAAGATCTGAATCATCAAGGCGCCCAAAGCGATGAAGGTTCCGTTGACGGCTCCGAACACAACGGTGAAGAGCCTGCCCGAGCTGACCGCGGCGGCACCCACCAGGATCATCACGGCGATCATCGCCAGGACGCTCGGCGGTTCGACGTGTGCCACGGTCAGTGACACCACCGACAACACGAGCGCCGCGACCAAGGTGACCAGGGCGGGAATGCGGTAGCGGCGCAGCCCCTCGCGCACCACACTCGTGTGCGAGTTCAGCGAACGTCCGCGTCGTGGGCGGACGACGAACCAGGTGAGAATTCCGCACAGGAACAGTGCCACCGAGATCACGGCAGGGACGGCTCCCGGCCCGAAACCGGCTGCGGGATAGTTGTTCCGCGCGTCGACGGCAACCGGGGACGAGAGCAGATTGGCTGTGGTGGCGCGTTCGTCGTCCGAGAACTGCGGCACCTGGGCGGCGCCGTCGGACAAACCGGTGGCGAGTTCTGCGCTGCCCGCGTCGAGCTCGCCGACGCCGGCCGATAGCTGCCCGAGACCGTCACGGAGCGCAATACTTCCGGTGTCCAACTGCCCGAGGCCGGCGGAGAGTTCCTGTGCGCCGGTAGCGAGTTGGCCTGCGCCGTCGGACAGTTGGCCTAGACCGGTGTTGAGTTCACCTGCACCGGCCGCCGCGGCAAGAAGCCCGCCACGGTAGTCGCTGCTCGGGTCGGTGAGCTGCCGCGAGATCTCCTGCGCACCGTCGCGAAGCTGACCGAGCTGACCGATCACGTCGTCGTCCGAGGGTTGTGCGGTCAGGGAGG
Organism: Streptomyces sp. NPDC002130; assembly: GCF_040296465.1. NCBI lineage: Bacteria > Bacillati > Actinomycetota > Actinomycetes > Kitasatosporales > Streptomycetaceae > Streptomyces > Streptomyces sp. NPDC002130. The sequence continues at coordinate 365 of NZ_JBEOXI010000668.1, read as the reverse complement.
CCCGCAGTCCGCCGAGCGCTTCGACGAGCCCGGCGGAGACCGGATCGGTCGAGTTCCGAAGCATCGAGGTGAGGGCATCGATCTGACCGACGACGGCGGCGGAGGACCCCGCGAGGTCGAGTACCGGGGTGGTGACCATGTCGACCACTTCGCTGATCTGACGAGCTCCTGCACCGAGTTCGTCGGTGCCCCCGACCAACTGGTTGAGTCCGCTGCTCAACTCGCCCGAACCTGCAGCAGCTTCGCCAGCTCCAGTGGCCAGCTCGCCGGCCCCCGGCCGACGAGTGCCCCCTGTGCCCGTCGGCGGGCGATCGCCTGAGCGAGATCCCCGACTCGTCCTACGACGTCGTCGTCTTCGAGAACCG
>NZ_JBEOXI010000667.1:0-1759 GCF_040296465.1 Streptomyces sp. NPDC002130 | reverse complement strand
CGCCCCCGTGTCGGTGCAGTCGATGACCACGACGCGCACGTCCGACATCGGCGCGACCCTCCAGCAGATCGCCGAACTCACCGCCTCCGGCTGTCAGATCGTCCGCGTCGCCTGCCCGACCCAGGACGACGCCGACGCCCTCGCGACCATCGCCCGCAAGTCGCAGATCCCGGTCATCGCCGACATCCACTTCCAGCCGAAGTACGTGTTCGCGGCCATCGAGGCCGGTTGTGCGGCGGTCCGCGTCAACCCCGGCAACATCAAGCAGTTCGACGACAAGGTCAAGGAGATCGCCAAGGCGGCCCGGGACCACGGCACCCCGATCCGCATCGGCGTCAACGCGGGCTCCCTCGACCGGCGCCTGCTCCAGAAGTACGGCAAGGCGACCCCGGAGGCCCTGGTCGAGTCGGCCCTGTGGGAGGCGTCCCTCTTCGAGGAGCACGACTTCCGGGACATCAAGATCTCCGTCAAGCACAACGACCCGGTCGTCATGATCGAGGCGTACAAGCAGCTCGCCGCCCAGTGCGACTACCCGCTGCACCTCGGCGTCACGGAGGCGGGCCCGGCCTTCCAGGGCACCATCAAGTCGGCGGTGGCCTTCGGCGCGCTCCTCTCGCAGGGCATCGGCGACACGATCCGCGTCTCGCTCTCCGCGCCGCCCGCCGAGGAGGTCAAGGTCGGCATCCAGATCCTGGAGTCCCTGAACCTCAAGGAGCGCGGCCTGGAGATCGTCTCCTGCCCGTCCTGCGGCCGCGCACAGGTCGACGTCTACAAGCTGGCCGAAGAGGTCACCGCCGGCCTGACCGGCATGGAGGTCCCGCTCCGCGTCGCCGTCATGGGCTGCGTCGTGAACGGCCCCGGCGAGGCCCGCGAGGCCGACCTCGGCGTCGCCTCCGGCAACGGCAAGGGCCAGATCTTCGTCAAGGGCGAGGTCATCAAGACCGTCCCCGAGTCCAAGATCGTGGAGACCCTCATCGAAGAGGCCATGAAGCTCGCCGAGCAGATGGAGCAGGACGGCGTGACCTCGGGCGAACCGTCGGTGGCGGTCGCGGGCTGATCACTTGACGACGATGGGACCCGCGCCCCGCCTTTCCGGGGGCGCGGGGAACTGCGCGAGCGGCCAGGACGCACCCGCGGACGCCGGAACACCGTCGCTCCCGAGCTCCGAGGCGTACCGCCCAAGCGGCGCAGCTATAGTGCGGAGACCAGCAACCCCAGTTCGTGAGGCCCGCACGTGTTGACGCAGACCACCTCACGGGTCCTCGAACCGAGCGACCTGGACGCCGCGCTCGCCGTCCTCGACCGCGAGCCGGTCGCGAACGCCTTCGTGACGTCCCGCGTACAGGTCGCCGGACTCGACCCGTGGCGGCTCGGCGGTGAGATGTGGGGCTGGTACGAGGACGGCATACTCACCTCCCTCTGCTACGCCGGCGCCAACCTGGTCCCGATCTGCGCCGGCCCGCGCGCCGTCCGCGCCTTCGCCGACCGTGCCCGCCGGGCCGGTCGCCGCTGCTCCTCCATCGTCGGCCCCTCCGGCGCCACCTCCGACCTGTGGCGGCTGCTGGAACCCCAGTGGGGACCGGCCCGCGACGTCCGCCGCCACCAGCCGCTCATGGTCACCGACCGCCTCCCGGACGGCATCACCCCGGACCCCTACGTCCGTCGCGTCCGCAAGGACGAGATGGAGACGATCATGCCGGCGTGCGTGGCCATGTTCACCGAAGAGGTCGGCGTCTCCCCGCTGGCCGGCGACGGCGGC
>NZ_JBEOXI010000666.1:0-1768 GCF_040296465.1 Streptomyces sp. NPDC002130 | reverse complement strand
CGCCAGTGTCGTCGCGTACTGGGGGAGGAGCGTCGCGTCCGTCGGGGAGGCGAGTTGGTTCCCGCGGGAGCCTTCGCGTGGTTCCCGGTGGGAGCCTTCGCGCTCAGCGGGTTTCGATGACGACCGATTCGATGACCACGTCGTTGAGCGGCCGGTCGGTGCGCGGGTTCGTCTGGGCCGTGGCGATGGTGTCCACGACCTTCTGGCTCGCCGCGTCGGTGACCTCGCCGAAGATGGTGTGCTTGCGGTTCAGCCACGCCGTCGGGGAGACGGTGATGAAGAACTGCGAGCCGTTGGTGCCCGGGCCGGCGTTGGCCATGGCCAGCAGGTAGGGCTTGTCGAAGCGCAGGTCCGGGTGGAACTCGTCTTCGAACTGGTAGCCGGGACCGCCGGTGCCGTTGCCCAGCGGGTCACCGCCCTGGATCATGAAGCCACTGATCACCCGGTGGAAGACCGTGCCGTCGTAGAGCCTGTCCGTGGACTTCGCGCCCGTCTCGGGGTGCGTCCACTCCCGCTCGCCCTGGGCGAGCTCGACGAAGTTCTTGACCGTCTTGGGCGCGTGGTTCGGCAGGAGCCGGACTTCGATGTCGCCGTGATTGGTCTTCAGGGTGGCGTAGAGCTGCTCGGCCACGATCTGCCTTCCGTTGTCTTTCCGTGACTCACTGATCCTCGCACGGACGGGCCTCCGCGTCGCCCGACGTCGGTGCAGCGGGGGGAAACCCTCGGCGGGCGTTCACAAAAACCAGTCGAGTAGCCCCGGGGCGGGGGCGCTCGGCAGCGATCCGTGGCATTGTCGACGACAAGCTCCTGTTGTCCCCTATTCATCCGCTATCGCACGTGATCGGCTCTGGATGCCGGTTTCCGTGACCCGGATGCCCTTCCGCGCATGCCTGGTCTTGCGTCGGGAGGCATGATCCGTAAAAGGGTGGAAAGTCGAAATACCGTACGCCACCGAGGAGGAGGAACCCGTGACCCGCATCGACAGCGTGCGCGCCGCGACTGGTTCGGCGAAGGACAGCGTGCTGCACGCCGCGGAAGTGGTGGCGCCCTACGCCGACACGGCCAAGGACAGGGCCGCGCACTACGCACACGAGGCACGCGTACGGCTAGCGCCCAAGGTGACGCAGGCCGCAGGGCAGGCGCGCGTCCAGTACGGCACCCATGTACAGCCGTATCTGGAGCAGGCCCGCACGCATGTGCCGCCGAAGGTCGACCAGGCCGCCCAGGAAGCCGCCGAACGTACCCGCAAGGCTGCCCGCCAGGCGGCGGAGTACTCGCGACCGAGGATCGAGCAGGCGGTGGCTGCGGCCGTGCCTGTCACGACCGAGGCCGCGGCCCGGAGTGCGGCCGCCCTGTCCGCGCTGCGTGGACAGGTCTCGCCCAAGGAGATCCAGAAGCTGGTCCGCAAGCACGAACGGCGGGCCAAGGCCGGTAAGGCCGCGAAGACGCTGGTGATCCTGGGTGCGGTCGCGGGCGGTGCTTTCGCCGCGTGGAAGTGGTGGGACAAGCAGGCCAATCCGGACTGGCTGGTGGAGCCGCCGGCCGCGACGGAGGTCCCCGAGTCGGGGCGCCTGTCGTCCGTGGACGGCACCGGCCCGTCGGTCCTGGACCCGGAGGTCGAGGCCAAGCAGGCGGAGGACGAGGCCGCCCGCCGCGACGACCGTTCCTGAGGGCGCCGGAATCAACAGCCCGGCGGGGCGGGAGACTTGTGGTTTTATCACACCCCCCGGGTCGTTATTATTTAGAAAAAAAAACACGCCAGCACCCA
>NZ_JBEOXI010000665.1:0-1769 GCF_040296465.1 Streptomyces sp. NPDC002130 | reverse complement strand
TCGGGGAAGCGGGCGGACACGGCGTCCAGGAAGGTCACCGAGACGTCGGTGGCGGCGAGTTCGCGGTAGAACTTCGCGCCGTGGAAGTCGTGCGGATCTCCCGTTCTTCTCCTCGACGCTTCCAATCGCCGATCAGCCCCAGACTGCCCCCGAACCAGTGGTGCCGGTGCCGGCAGAGACCGCTGATTTCTTCCGCACCAACAACCTTCACGACCTACCGCCAGCGCCGCGGCACAATGCCCCTGGTGAGGTCGTACAGTCGCAGCGGAGTGCGGCCCCGAAGATCCCAGTCGACCGAAAACTCGTCCGCACCCTGCAGCGAGAAGCGGCCGAGCTGCTGCGCGAACACCGCACCAAGCGTGACCGAGAGCTCAACGATCCGAAGAACACGAAAATCGTCGCTCCCTTCACCGCAGACGAAGAACGCGAATACGGGCGAGAAACAATCACCCGGCTGGTGAAAAACCACGTCCAACAAACGATCCGGTCCGGAGGCGAAACCTTCGATCTCAACCAGGAACACGCCCTCATCAAGGCGATCTTCGACGCACAGTTCCGCCTCGGACCCCTGCAAGACCTCGTCGAAGAACCCGACATAACAGATATCTACCTCAACGGCGACGCCGTGTACGTCAAATACCCCGACGGACACTACGAATCCAGAGACTCCGTCGTCGACAGCAGCGACGAACTCCTCGAATGGATGAGTCTGCTCGCATCCAGAGCCGACAACGGCGGCAGGCCCTTCTCCAGGATCAATCCCTCCCTCCGGCTCAACATGCAAGGCAACCACCGACTTTCGGTCCTCGGATACACCACCATCCGGCCCTCTGTCGCAATCCGCATCCACCGCCTGACCAACATCACCCTCGAACAACTCTCACTCGACCACCTCATGATGCCCCCAGAACTTGCACACATGCTCGGGTGCGCCATCCGAGGAAGAGCATCGACCGGAGTCGGCGGCGGAATGGGCTACGGCAAAACGACATTCGCCCGCGCCCTGGCCAACGCACTCCCCATCCAGACACGAATCGGAGTCGCCGAAACCGAACGAGAACTCTTTCTCGACGAACTCCCAGGCCGTCGAGACTTCATCGTCGATGCAGAAATGATCATGGGCGGCGGTGAACGCGGCGCAGACGGACAACTCGCCGGCGGCTTCAGTCTGAGCGCAATTCTCTACGAGTTCGTCCGCCAGGGACTCGACTTCCTCGTAGTCGGTGAAATCGCAGGCCTCGAGATCCTCGCTCTGGTCAAGGCCCTCCAAACGGCCAATGGCGGAATTTTCACCACCCACGCTTACACCGCACGCGGTGTCATCGACCGACTCGCCAACCTCGCCCAAGAGCCGCCGATGAACGCGTCAGCGGAATACATCGAGCGGCAACTCGCCGAACACGTCGACGTGATCGTTCAGCTGGCGACGAAGGTCAGGGTCAGCCGCGAAGGCACCACAACCGCAGTCCGATACGTCTCCGAAGTCGTCTACGTCGAACCTGGCGACACCGACAAGCTACCCAGCTTTTCCAACATCTACCGCGGATACTCCGACGGCACAGGCGTATTCGGCAGCATCCCGCAGCCGATGCTACGCAAGCTCCTCGCCGGCGGATTCAAGAAAGTGGACCTCCCTCCCGGCACTCTTCGGAGTTTCGACGAAGAACGCGATCTGTTCGACGACGAAGGAGCTGCATGATCATGTACCAACAAATCGGCGTCTTCCTCGTCCTGCTGCTCTGCGCAGGAGTCGGCTGCCTCGTCGTGGG
>NZ_JBEOXI010000664.1:0-1775 GCF_040296465.1 Streptomyces sp. NPDC002130 | reverse complement strand
GTGCCGGTGTACAGCGGGGGCGCAACGCCGTCGCAGTTCAGGTCGGCGTACGAAGGCGCTTTACATCCTGGGGCGCGACACCGAAATCGTGATGGGCCGCTCCCGGTACATCGGCATCTACCTGGTTTCGCTTCTCGGCGGTTCCGCCTCGGTGATGGCCTTCCAGCCGGTGTTCTCTTCGCTCACTGCCTTGTCCTGGACTGCTGGGGCGTCGGGTGCGATCTTCGGCATCATGGGTGCACAGGCAGTTCTTCTCCTGCGTTTGCGTCGAAGCCTGGTCCCGATCATCTCGGTGATCGCGATCAATGTGATCATCAGCATTTCGCTGCCCGGGATCTCGTTCTGGGGTCACGCGGGAGGTCTGGTGGCAGGTGCCGCAACGGCAGCTGCCTTCCTGTACGTCCCACAGTGGTTGGGCGCCGGCGAGAACCGAGTGAAAGCAGTGCGGATCGGCTGGATCGCTTTTGGTGCCGTCACCGTGGTGACAATCGGAGTCATCGTGCTCCGCGTCGTCCAACTGCGCGAACAGTTGGGGATCAGCTAGCAAGAATCGTGCACCTGAGTACAGGTGCACGATTCTCCTGCTTCTATCGTTCAGCCGCCGATGACGGACTCGCAGGCGAACGTGATCTCGAAGCTCGACGTCTCCGTCGGGTTGCTCCCGTCCCGGGCGCCGATTCCCTCGCCCGTCACCACGAAGGTATTGCCGTCCTGCTTGGCACTGGCCGACCCGCCGGGCAGACCCGGTGCGAATCCGGCGGTGTACGGCAGACCGTTCGATCCACCCTCGCTTCCGGCGATTCCAGCAGTCTGAACCGTGCCGGATTCATCGATGATGGCCGAGACGGTCAATACGCCGTAGGTCGCATTTTCCGCGTCGAGCAGTGTCATCACTGTCGTGCCGCCGTCCTTTGCGCACTTCGTCTCGAATTTGGCGTCAAGTGCCTTCCCACCGACGCTGACCGAGGACATAGCGGACGAAGCGCCGGTAGCGGTCTTTTCCGAGTCAGTCTTGTCGGAGTCGCTGCCGCAGGCGGCGGTGAAAAAAGCGACCGCCGCGATGGTGGCAGCGACTGCGGTGGAGGACCGGCGGGTCATCGTGGTCCGAACCAACTTCGTCATGTTCTGTCCTTCAAGTCATGCGGTGCGTGCGCACTTGCTCCGGCTATTTCGCCGACAACACTAGCCACTGACTCGATGCCAGTAGCTCTAAACCCGCAGCTCAGACGGTTTTGTCGCGTTCGACTGGTCAAGGACGTTCGTCGGGCTGCCGGGAATCATTTGCCGGATCGTCGGGAGTAATCGCACATGCGGGGACGGCTTCTGTAGAGATTGTCCACATAGGTTGAGCTCGGTAGTGCTTCTACTGTGGCTTGAGTCACTTCGTTGATAGCACCGCTGACCTTTTCCGAGGAGTACCCCTGCCATGACCTCCACCGATAGCACCACCACTGACGGTGGGGTTACACCGAGCGAGATCGAATCTCGCGTGGTGAAGAAGGTAGCGCGACGGCTGATCCCCTTTCTGATCCTGCTCTATTTCGTGAACTATCTGGATCGTACGAACATCGCCTTCGCGAAGCTCACCATGAGCGCCGACCTCGGGATGACCGAGACCATGTTCGGCCTCGCCTCCGGGCTCTTCTTCGTCGGCTATCTACTGTTCGAGGTGCCGAGCAACCTGGCCCTGCACCGCTTCGGCGCCCGGCTGTGGATCGCGCTCCGCGTCCGTCACTGCCTGGCGCTCCCTGTACGACACGTCAGCCTCGTACCCC
>NZ_JBEOXI010000663.1:0-1780 GCF_040296465.1 Streptomyces sp. NPDC002130 | reverse complement strand
CCTGGCCCGGCCGTACACCCGCCGATGCTTTGCAGTGGCCATTGCCCGAAAAAGCACTCGGTCATCCCCGCGGCGCCGGCACCTACGCACGCGCGATTCGTACGCTGTATCGCGAGCGTCAACTGCTGTCGTTGTCGGAGATCATCGCGCGCTGCTCGTTGATCCCCGCGCAGATCCTCGAGGAGTCGGTTCCCTCGATGGCGACGAAAGGCCGGATCAGCCCCGGTAGCGACGCCGACATCCTCGTTTTCGATCCCGAGCGGATCACCGACAACGCCACCTACATCGACGGCACCCGTCCCTCCAGCGGAATCAGCCGCGTGCTGGTCGGCGGAGTACCCGTCGTCGAAGGCGGTGTCGTGGTCGAGGACGCGCTGCCCGGTCGCCCGGTACGCCGCTCGTAGCCGAATCACGTTCTGACCTGCATAGTTCTGACAGAAAGTCACCACACATGAACACATCGTCTGCAATCAACGGCACAATCGATGCCATGACGGATTTCGCGAACCCCCCGATCGGTTGGCAGCACAAGGCCTTCGGCACCGACCTCGAAGGTCGCGACGGTTCAGACCTCGAGCCGCTGGGGATCTCGGCACTCGACGGCAACCTCCTGCTGCCGGTGATGACACTCAACCGTGCAGCGATCGCGCACAACATCGACCTCATGGCGCAGTTCTGCTCCGATCACGATGTGGACCTGGCGCCCCACGCGAAGACCACGATGAGCCCCGAACTGGTTCGTCGGCAACTCGACGCCGGGGCATGGGCTATGACGGCGGCAACCGTTGCGCAGGCACGCATCCTGCGTGAGTTCGGTGTGGACACCATCATCATCGCCAGCCAGGTTCTCGATCCCGCCGGCATTCGGTGGATCTGCGACGCCCAGGCCACCGATCCCGATTTCTTCGTCACCACCCTCGTCGACTCCGTCGAGAGCGTCCGGTTGATGGAACAGTTGATCGCGAAAGTCTCACCGGCCAGCCGTATCCGGGTTCTCGTCGAGTTGGGCTACGACAGCGGGCGCGCCGGCGCTCGCACGGTCGAGCAGGCACTCGATGTTGCACGCGCAGCGTCGCAGGCTCCTTCGTTGATTCTCACCGGAGTCGAGGGGTTCGAGGGCATGATGCCAGGAGCCTCGGTAGCCGCCCGCCGTATCTCCGTCGATTCGTATCTCAAATCCGCGCGGGTGTTCACGGAAATCTGTGTGGCCGAGAACCTGTTCGAGAACAACTCCGCGAAGGCTCCCCGGCCGCTGGTCACTTTCGGCGGCAGTGCATTTCACGATCTAGTGGTGCGCGAACTGGCCGGGCGGTGGGCACTCGACAACGGCGTACGCGTCGTACTGCGCAGTGGTTGTTACATCACCCATGATCACGGTCTCTATGCCGAGACTTCGCCGTGGGCGGACGGTCCGCGAACTCTGCAGGGAGCCGCAGAAGTCTGGGGTGTCGTGCTGTCGATTCCGGAACCCGGCCGCGCGATCCTGGGTTTCGGGCGTCGCGATGTCGGTTCCGACGCAGGCTTTCCCATCGTCCTGTGGCACCGACGCGACGGATCCAACCGCTCGGCGCGAGAACTGACCATCACCGCGCTCAACGACCAGCACGCGTACGTCGACGTTCCGGCTGACTTCGACGTGACCGTCGGCGATCTGCTCGGTTGCGGAATCTCGCATCCGTGCACCACTTTCGACAAGTGGTCACTGATTCCCGAGGTCGACTCGGAATACCGCGTCGTCGGCACGGTGCACACCTACTTCTGAGAAACAGCTCCCATAAGA
>NZ_JBEOXI010000662.1:0-1785 GCF_040296465.1 Streptomyces sp. NPDC002130 | reverse complement strand
GTGGGCCAGGCGTCGGCCAGCGTGCCGGGGGTCCAGCCGCCGTCGGCGTACGCCTGTTCGTTGACGCGCCGACCGCTGCGGGCGGACACCCCCCGACACGGCCCCTTCTCGCCGTACGCGGGTGCGGGTGCGTTCCCGCTTGCCGCCTTTTGGGGGGCGGCGGTCCTGCCCCCTTGCCGCTGTGGGGGGCCGCGGGGGCAACCCCTTAGGGGCGCGGGGAACTGCGCGACCAGCCACTACGGGGCCGCAGCCGCCGGACCACCTCCCGAAGCCTGCTCAGAGGCGGCCGAGGACCTGCGCCAGGAGTGAGCCCATCCGGGTGGCGGAGTCGCGGCCCGCCTGGAGGACCTCCTCGTGGTTCAGGGGCTCGCCCGTCATGCCCGCCGCCAGGTTGGTGACGAGGGAGATGCCCAGGACCTCGGCGCCCGCCTCACGCGCGGCGATCGCCTCGAGGACCGTCGACATGCCCACCAGGTCCGCACCGATGACCCGGGCCATGCGGATCTCGGCCGGAGTCTCGTAGTGCGGGCCGGGGAACTGGGCGTAGACGCCCTCCTCCAGCGTGGCGTCGACCTCCTTGCACAGGGCCCGCAGGCGCGGGGAGTACAGGTCGGTGAGGTCGACGAAGTTCGCGCCGATGATGGGGGAGGTGGCGGTGAGGTTGATGTGGTCGCTGATGAGAACCGGCTGGCCGGGGCGCATACCCTCGCGCAGGCCGCCGCAGCCGTTGGTGAGGACGACCGTCTTGCAGCCTGCCGAGACCGCGGTGCGGACACCGTGGGCGACCGCGGCCACCCCGCGGCCCTCGTAGTAGTGCGTACGGCCCAGGAAGACCAGGGCGCGCTTGTTGCCGATCCGGTACGAGCGGATCTTGCCCCCGTGGCCCTCCACCGCCGGCGGCGGGAAACCGGGGAGCTCGGTGACCTGGAACTCGGCCTCGGGGGCGCCCAGGGCGTCCACGGCCGGGGCCCAGCCGGAGCCCATCACGAGGGCGACGTCGTGGGTCTCGGCGCCCGTCAGTTCGCGCAGGCGGGCCGCGGCGGCGTCGGCGGCCGCGTGGGGGTCGCCCTGGATGTCGTCCGGAAGAAGAGATGCGTTCACGCCGATGAGGGTAGCCGCTGTTTGCCTACGCGCGTAGATGGCAGAGCTCACGGGGTGGCGATCGTTGTCTTGTCGTTTCCGACGAGTGGCCCGGCCGGGACTGCCCTCAGCAGGGGCGCTTGCGGAGCTCCATCACGTAGTCGTGGGGGGCGCCGGCCGACTCCGCCGCGTCGGCGATCTCGCCCAGGTAGCGGGCGGAGGGCAGACCGCCCTCGTAGGCGTTCAGGGCGAAGGCCCAGGCGGTGTCCTCACCGTCCAGGGTGTGCACCCGTACGCGCGTACGGCGGTAGATGTCGAGGCCCACGCCCTCCCAGCGGTCGAGTGACTCCTCGTCCATCGGGGCGATGTCGTAGAGGGAGACGAAGACCTGGGACAACGGGTCCTCCACGATCGTCGGCAGTGCGCCCTCCCAGCCCATGTGCTCGCCGCCGAAGGTCAGTCGCCATCCGTTCAGCCAGCCGGTGGCGCGCAGCGGCGAGTGCGGGGCGCGGCGGGACATGAGCCGCGCGTCGAGGTTGCCGGCGTACGCGGCGTAGAGCGACATGGGGGAAGGGTACGGCAGGTGGTCCGGCGTCACTCGTGTAACGACAGGCGCATGGGTGGGCCCCCGGGCGGTGTCACGTTGTTGCGTGCGGGACAATGGAGTACGTGACTCGGATCGTGATCATCGGTGGCGGACCCGGC
>NZ_JBEOXI010000661.1:0-1786 GCF_040296465.1 Streptomyces sp. NPDC002130 | reverse complement strand
CGACCAGCGGAAGCAGCCCGTCGAGGCCGGTGGACAGGTCCACGTCCATGTACACGACGATGTCCGCGTCGCTCGCGCCCCAGACGGTGCGCAGGGCGAGCCCGCGGCCCTTGCGGTCGAGGTGGACCACGCCGACGCCCGGCAGTTCGTCGGCGAGACGACGGGCGGTGGCGAGGGTCTCGTCGGTGCTGGCGTTGTCGGCGACAGTGATCCGCCACGGAAACGGGAAGTCCGCCGCCAGTCGGGCGTGGAGTGTGCGAAGGCAGCCGGGCAGGGCACGTTCCTCGTTGTAGACCGGCACGACGATGTCGACCGTCGCGGTACCGGCCTGTGCGTGAAGGGACCGCTCGACCTGCTGGAACGGGGCCAAGCGCTCCGGGCGGGCGGTGGTCTCGGTGAGGTGGGGGGTGGGAGTCATGGCTTCCTCAGGCGTGAGGGGACGGCAGACTGCGGCTCTGAGGCCCTGGTCCGGGCCGCGGCCTCACTGTTGCCGCCCTGCCTGTGGAGGCGGGGAAAGAATGCTGGGAACTGACGGGAAGTCAGATCTATGGCCGAAAGTGCTCCCACGGTTCACTGCGGACACGACCGCACCACGGAGTTCCTGAGTTCCCCGACACCCTTGATCTCGGTGACCATGTCCGCACCGGGGTACAGAAGGACCTCGGGTTCGCCAACGGTGCCGGGTCCGGCCGGTGTGCCCATCGTGATCAGGTCTCCGGGCAGCAGCGTGGTCACGGTGCTGACCTGGGCGATGACGGTGGCGACGTCGAAGATCAGCTGCGAGGTGTTCGCCTTCTGGCGGACCCGCCCGTCGATGACACAGCTCATCGTCAGACCGCGGCCGCCCATCGGCACGTCGTCGGTGGTGACCATGGCGGGTCCCACCAGGGTGACGTCCGTGGACAGTCCCGCCGCGGGGGCGCTTCCCGAGTCGCTCCGCGCGGCGACGCCGTTGACGACGGTGTAGCCCGCGACATGGCGCAGCGCCGTCCGGGCCGTGACTCCACGGGTCCGGCACCCGATCACCAGGCCCAACTCCACGCCCCAGTCCACGTTCCGTCCCTCGGCCGGCAGGCAGATGGCGTCGCGGGCACCGGCAACGCCTTGGCCGCCTTGCCGCACGGAGAACACCGGAACGGTGGGGAAGGAGGTGCCCGTCTCTCGTACCCGTGCGGCGTAGTTGGGTCCCACACGAACGATCTTGCTCGGCCGGGTGATGAGGGGCGCGTAGGAGATGTCGTCCAGCCGGTGGCGTTCACCGGTTTCCTCAGCGGCTCGTTCCCGCCAGTCCTCGCCGGAGGCGATCAGCGCCCCGACGTCCGGGTAGGGCAGCACCATGCAGTGCTTCTTCTGCAGACGTGCGGCGGCTGTACGGCCTTGTCCCAGTCGTACGGTGCTGAGCTTCACCGGTGGCACTCCTTTTGGTAGCGATGCGGCCCTATACGCAGGTGTGGGGAGCCGGGGCAGCCGTCGCTGCAACGGCGGGCTGATACGGCAGGAGCAGACGGAATGTGCAGCCTTCACCTGGCCTGGCCTCGAGTTCCAGACGGCCGCCGTTGGCCTCCGCGGCGCCGGCGGCGATCGCAAGCCCCAGGCCGGACCCCGCCGGCGCGGCCCGCTCGGCCGAATCGGCGCGGTAGAACCGCTCGAACACCCGCCGCGCGTGCGACTCGGCAAGGCCGGCCCCGTCATCGGCGACCTCGACGACACAGACCCGAGTGCCGGGTATGAGCGGTGCGTTGGCGCTGGTACGGCCCGGTCCCGTCGTGCCCGGCCCGTGTGGGCG
>NZ_JBEOXI010000660.1:0-1788 GCF_040296465.1 Streptomyces sp. NPDC002130 | reverse complement strand
GCGGAATCCGCAATGTTGAACACCGGCCACCAACCGACGGAGACGAAGTCCACCACATGTCCGCGCATGATTCCGGGAGAGCGGAAGAATCGGTCGACGAGGTTACCCAGCGCGCCGCCGAGCACGAGGCCGAGGCCGAGCGCCCACCACGGTGATCGGAGCGTGCGACCGATCTTGATCACACCGATGACCACACCGATTGCGACGAGAGTGAGGATCCACGTCATCGACGTCGCCATCGAGAACGCTGCCCCCGGATTGCGCACCATCGTGAATGTGACCACGTCACCGATGATTTCGATCGGCTGCCCCGGTTTGACCGCGGCGACTGCCCACACCTTCGTGAGAATGTCCGAGAGCAGGATGACAGCGGCGATGGCAATGAGCATGGTCAGCCGGCGGGGCTTTGCGGCCGGCGCAACTCCCAGGTCACCGTCTTCCGATTTCACGGCTTCCGGTTTCACGGTTTCGGGCTCGTCGGCCTTCGAGATTTCGGTAATCGGCTGATCCTCCGCGTTGACATCTCGGTCTGGGTGGTCTGTACTCACGCAACCATCATCCCTCATGTTCACCGCACCGGGTCACGCACTCTGCAACTGCGGCTAGCCTGGAGCGCGTGCCACTGCTGTCCACGACCGGCCGACGCGTTCCGTTCGCCCTCGCTGCCCTCGCTCTCACCACCGTTCTCACCGCTTGCGGCGACTCGGATCAACCTCCCACCACACCCACCTCGTCGCCGAGCGAAGTCACTGTTCCGGTGACCGCCGCCACCGTCGAGGTACTCGATGGGGGAAGCGAACCGCGCGAGGTATTGCGCATGAACTTGCCTGTCGGCACCACGCAGACGGCGACGCTCGTCACCCAGGCGGTCGTGAGTCAGCAGATCGATCAACAGCCGGCACAGGATTTCTCTTCGCCGGAGATCACGATCCCGCTCTCGGCAAACGTGACCGCGGACGACCCCACCGCTGTAGTGGACCTGACGCTGTCGTCGATGACCTCGCCGGACGCAACGCTGCAGGCAGCGCTGAGCGGGGCCGACGGATCTGCGGCCGGATTGTCGGTCACGGATTCGGGCGCCATCACCGCCCTACGGTTGAAGCCGTCCGCCAACTCGGCCAATGCTGCCCGCGCTGCAATCGAACAAGCGCTGGGCCAAGCGGTCTACCGGACCGTTGCACTCCCCGACGCTCCGGTCGGTGTCGGCGCACGTTGGGTGGTTCGGCAGCAAGTCAGCAGCGAGATCCTGCTCGATCAGACAACCACCGTCACGCTCACCGCGCGGGAGGGAAATCGGCTTTCGCTCGCGGTGGACGTATCGCAGACCCCGCAGAGCCCGGTCTGGAACCTGGCCGGTGACGCCGGAACGCTCAACATCGATCAGTACGTCATGGCCGGCACAGGCAACCTCACCGTCGACCTCGCACTCCCCTTGCCGATCGACGGGCAGATGACCGTCGGCGGCGACCAGGCGTACGGCGACCCGGACAGTTCCTCGGTGATCCGGCAGACCATCTCCAACAGTATTCGGTGGGAATCGTGACACGCCGATCGCTTCTCGCACTGGGCCTGACGGCAACGGCAGCACTGTTCGTCGTGACCGGTTGCGGCTCGGGCGAATCCCCGAGTGCCGAAGCGACGACGCCGGTTTCCGCCCCACACGTCGGTCTGGCGCCGTTCACGGCTGCTCCGGCCGCACCGCTGAGCGGGGCTCCGCTCGACCGTGACGCGCTGCAACGAGCAGCGCTCACCCTTTCCGAACTACCTGCCGACTTCGACGTCGTTCCC
>NZ_JBEOXI010000659.1:0-1793 GCF_040296465.1 Streptomyces sp. NPDC002130 | reverse complement strand
GCGTTCGATCGCGAGCAAGTAGAGGCGCTGGTAGTAACAAATCACGGTCCCCGTTTCGGGCTGATCGTGAGCAAGGCTGTCGGGCCGGCGGTGATTCGACATCGAGTCGCACGCCGGCTTCGTCATATCTGTGCAGATTTCGTCGGACAGGTTTCACCGGAGACGGACGTGGTGATCCGCGCACTTCCGGGCGCAGCTACCGCCAGTTCAGCTGAACTGGCCAAGCAGTTGCGTGGGGGCCTGACCAAAATGAACCTATTGGTGTCGGTAAGTGAAGAGCCATGAGTACTCCGCTCTCTGAGCAGATCGAGACTCCCAGAGCCTCCCGTGTCATCACGGTGTTGAAGGCTGTGCGTCGCGCTCCCGCCACTGTTCTCATCTTCTGTATCGAGTTGTACCGGACGTATGTGTCGCCCTTGAGGATGCCGACCTGCCGGTTCACCCCCACCTGCAGTGAATACGCAGTCGAAGCGCTGCGCACTCACGGGGCGATCAAAGGCCTTTTCTTGACTGTGGTGCGGTTGGCGAAGTGTGCCCCCTGGCATTCTGGAGGGTGGGACCCTGTCCCTGCCCGTCGTGACCGTGATGCGGGTAGCCGCCATAGCTGTCCGGAAGCACGCGCAGCGTGTCACAGTCCGACGGACGAACAGAGGAGTACTTAGAGCCGTGCTCAATTTCATCTACTATCCGGTATCCGCGATTCTGTGGGTCTGGCACAAGGTCTTCGGGTTCATTCTCGGCCCGGACAACGGAATAGCCTGGGCGCTTTCCGTGGTGTTCCTGGTGTTCACCTTGCGTGCGGTTCTGTACAAGCCGTTCGTGAAGCAGGTCCGCACGACCCGCCAGATGCAGGAACTGCAGCCGCAGATCAAGGCATTGCAGAAGAAGTATTCGGGCGACCGTCAGCGCCAGGCCGTCGAGATGCAGAAGCTCCAGAAGGAGCACGGATTCAACCCGATCATGGGCTGTCTCCCGGTCCTGGCTCAGGCACCGGTGTTCATCGGTCTGTTCCACGTCCTGCGCTCGTTCAACCGCACCGGCACCGGCATGGGCCAGCTGGGCATGAGCGCCGAGGACAACCTCAACACCCCGAACTACGTCTTCTCGGCCACTGACGTCCAGTCGTTCCTGGATGCCCGTCTGTTCGGCGCACCCATCTCGGCGGCAATCACGACGCCGGTTGCGCAGCTCCAGGCTTACGTCACCGAGAATGTTCCCGAGCTTCCGTCACGCCTGAACATCATTCTCGTGGCAGCTCCGCTGATGATCATCGCCAGCATCGCGACGCACTTCAACTCCCGCGCTTCGGTTGCACGTCAGAGCGAAGCAGCTGCCGCGAACCCGCAGTCCGCGATCATGAACAAGCTCGCGCTGTACGTCTTCCCGCTCGGCGTTCTGGTCGGTGGACCGTTCCTTCCGATCGCGATCCTCCTGTACTGGGTGTCGAACAACATCTGGACCTACGGTCAGCAGCACCTCGTCTTCCGCAAGATCGACGCCGAAGAAGAAGCCAAGAAGCAGGAAGCGATCACCCGTCGCAACGACAATGCGCCCAAGCCTGGTGCCCGTCCCGATCCCAGTAAGAAGAAGGGATCCCCGGCTGCGCTGAAGACCGCGGATTCAGCCGACGACGACGGCGATGCCCCGGAAGTTTCGCTCAAGAAGCCACAGCCGAAGCCCTCGGGTTCCAGTGGTGGTTCCACGTCGAAACCGAAACAGAACCGGCCACAGAGCAACCGCGGCAACTCCCCCAAGCGCAATAAACGGCGCTGATCCAGGAAAGAGAACGACAG
>NZ_JBEOXI010000658.1:0-1806 GCF_040296465.1 Streptomyces sp. NPDC002130 | reverse complement strand
CCTTTCTGCCCCGTTTGGGCGTTTGGGAATCGTCTGTGGGTACGAGACTCGAAGGTATTCGCCCCATACGTCACGGAGTCGATCTCACGTCTGGGCATCGAGGCCCTCGTCACCCTCGGCGCCCATCAGGAGCGTCAGCAAATCCGATGAGCACAGGACAGTCCACCCAGTTCGTGGCTGACCCGAAGTTGAAGTTGGTATTCCCAAGTTTGTGTCCCAAGGACACGCGGACGGTAATGCTGCTCAACGCCTGCGATACCCGCAACGCTGCGGGCCGGACCGCCCGCAACACAGATCCCGCCCGCCCCGTTTTGGTCGTTCTTGGAATAGTCGTTCAGCTGGCGGGGCGGTCTGTCACTGTGACCGAGATCTGCTGGATCTTGCCGCCGCGGAGCACGGTCAAATCCACTCGATCGCCCGGGTCGACGGCACGGAGCGCCGCGATGAAGTCCTCCGCCGACTCGATGTCGTGGCCGTTGACCGCGGTGATGACATCGCCCGGCCGGATACCCGCGGTCGCAGCCGGACCGAGCGGGACGACCTCGAGGACGACGACACCGTCGGTGCGGTCGACCGCCAATTGTTCGGCGATCTGCGGTGTCAGCGTGCCGGGCTGAATGCCGACGTACGCATGCTGGGCAGTTCCCGAGGCCAGCAGTTGATCTGCGACGTCGACGACATCCGCCGCGGGGATGGCGAAACCCAGAGCCACCGCACCCGCCGACGGGGGAATGTAGGCCTGGCTCATCCCCACGACCCGCCCTTGTCCGTCGATCAGCGCACCCCCGGAGTTACCCGGCGAGATCGCGGCGTCGGTCTGAATCAGGTCGACCAGCGGCGCCCCGGTGGAGGCCGACCCGGGGATCTGACGGTGCAATCCGGAGATGATGCCCGAGGTGACCGTGGCCTCGAACCCCAGCGGACTGCCCACGACTACGGCGAGCGCGCCGACCTCTGGCAACGCTGTCTCGAACGTCGCCGCAGTCAGATCGGTGCGGTCCGCGTGAAGGACCGCGACGTCGGTCACGCGATCGACGGCCCGCACGTTCGCGGACACCTGTTGCCCGTCCGCGAAGGCCACACTCACCTGCCGGGCACCCTCGACCACGTGGGCGTTGGTGACGATGGTGCCGTCGGTCTTGTAGACGATGCCGCTGCCCACACCGGACCCGGTAAGCACCGTGACGACCGAGGCCTCCACCTGCCGGACCAGTGCCGGCAGGTCCACGGCAGGCCCGGCTGGGGGCGTCGAGGTGGTGGGAGCCGAGGCGCCGCATCCCGCGAGGAGGGGGACCGCGATCGCGACCAGCGGCACCCAGATCGAGGAACGTACGGTCGACGGAACGCGCATCAGCGACCGGTTCCGTACGACATCGGTCTCCTACATGCACCTACTGCGAGTGGGCCCACCAGATCAACATACCCCTGTCTCCTCCCGTGGTCCGCGACTCCCGACCCGCGTCACATGCTCATAGAAATCTACATCGACGATTGCGGTGCGCGTGCCTCAGCTGCTGCGGCGACGAGTCGTATATTGTTGTACTACTTTTATTTTCAAGACCGATATGCCTGTTTCGGCCCGATTCGCATGCCGTACTGTGCAGCCGAGCCTGCGCCTACCGGTTCGGCGTCCGGTCGGGCAGTCAACCGGTTGAGCTCACGAACGGCCCAACCGCAGGAATCGGACTTTAGTGACTTCACTGTACGAGCTCGCCGAAGCGGAGGTTCCGGCACGGGTGCGTCGACGACGGGGCACCGCGTGTCGGCCAGACAGCCGACAGAGGCGCTCCCGCGCGCGGACGCACC
>NZ_JBEOXI010000657.1:0-1813 GCF_040296465.1 Streptomyces sp. NPDC002130 | reverse complement strand
GATTTGGATTTCGAGAATCGCTACACCTCGTTGGTTATTGATTCTTTGAATCGGTTGCAAATATTCGGCCTAGACTCGAACCGATACGCTCCTCGTTCTGACGCCGCACCCCGGACCGGTGAAAACGGCATCTCTCGAATTGATCCAGGCGCTGTTCGCAGTGACTGCAACCGGAATCCAGCTCCAGGTCCGGAACGCGAGCCCCGCATATCTCGCCGAGTCGCGGGCGGCGTCGTCCGAGCGTGCGCGCACCGTGGCAGAGATGACGGAGGTGCACGCGGCCACCCTCGAAACGATGCTGGCGACGCTGCGCTCGGCGGATCTCGACGACACACGTGCGCGAACCTCGGCCAGGGAGACTGCGGCCTCGGCCCTGATCGGCCTTCGTTCAGCCGTCGACGTGCACCGCGAGTTGGCCGAAGAGTCCACCACCACGGCTTTTGCTCGGATGCGTGGGGAATTGCGTTCGCTGCTCAAGCATCGCGAAATCGCATTGGAATTGGTGGAGCCACCCGTCGACGGGCGCGGGCTACCCGGCGAAGTGGCGCACGGCGCCCGCGCGGTCGTCCGCGGCGCAGTCTTGGCGTTGTCGGATCAGCAGACGCTCTCGCGAATCCGGGTGGCCTGGACGCTCGACGCGGCTTCGCTCTCGATCGACATCCGCGACGACGGCGGCGGTGAAGCCGACGTGGTTGACGTGGAACGCCAATTGCGTTCGAGGGTAGAGACTTTGGGTGGAACCGTCGAATCCGAGTCGACGCCCGGGTGGGGGAACCGGATCAGTGCAACCATCCCGCTCGACGCGCCCGTCGCCCTACCGAACCGCGACGTCCTGACGGAACTGGCTCCGCGGGAGTTCGAGGTACTCGAGCATCTGGTGGCCGGACGACGCAACAAGGCAATCTCGGAGCGACTCGGCGTCAGTGAGAGCACGATCAAGTTTCATGTTGCCGGGGTCCTGCGGAAATTGGGCGTCGAGAGTCGGGGTGCGGCGGCCGCCGCGGGCGCGGAGGCCGGCGTGAAGCCTGCACCCTAGTCCTTTCGGCCAGGTCGGTCAGTCAGTTCGACCAGGGTTGCGGGCACCTGCTTCGGGCTAACCTTTCAACGAGTGCACATATCGCAATGTGAAAACACTGCGCCATGTGACGACACGTCCTCAATCGCACGAAGCCAGGAGCAAAGCCATGCCACAGCAGGTACGCGGCGTCATCGCCCGATCCAAGGGTGCCCCCGTCGAAATCGTCCCCATCACGATTCCCGATCCCGGTGCCAACGAGGTAGTGGTCGCCATTGCAGCGTGCGGTGTGTGCCACACCGACCTGACCTACCGCGACGGCGGAATCAACGACGAGTACCCGTTCCTGCTCGGGCACGAGGCGTCGGGCATCGTCGAGAGCGTCGGCCCCGGTGTCACTCACGTCGAGGTGGGCGACTTCGTCGTCCTCAACTGGCGTGCCGTGTGCGGGCAGTGTCGTGCGTGTAAGCGTGGCCGCCCGCAGTACTGCTTCGACACGTTCAACGCCGAGCAGAAGATGACGCTCGAAGACGGCACCGAACTGACGCCGGCACTCGGCATCGGCGCATTCGCAGACAAGACGCTGGTTCACGAAGGCCAGTGCACCAAGGTCGACGCCTCGGCCGATCCGGCTGTCGTCGGACTGCTCGGTTGCGGTGTCATGGCCGGCATGGGTGCCGCGATGAACACCGGCAACGTCGGACGCGGTGATTCAGTGGCCGTGATCGGGTGTGGCGGCGTCGGCCCACAGCGACCTGGCGCTGCTGCGCGACCACGACCACAGCGCCAAGGCCGCGC
>NZ_JBEOXI010000656.1:0-1817 GCF_040296465.1 Streptomyces sp. NPDC002130 | reverse complement strand
CGGTCCCGAAACCGCGCATCAGCGGCACCGGGCCGACGCGCATGGCGGCCAGCAGGGTGCCCCAGATCAGGCAGCGATGTCGGAGAGCAGTCCGATCACCTTCTGTGCCTCGGTTGTCACCTTCATCTTGGTGACGGGGTTGAACAAGAGGTAGCGGCGGTCCTCGGGCGATGCGGTGCGGAAGTAGTCCACCGCGCGATCCGAGAAGAGCCTCATCGCCAGCAGGCGCGCGTACGCGTCGACGAATTCACGTCGTACGTGCGGGAAAGCCGTGACGGGATTGCCGAACAAGATTCGATTGTGCGCGTGGGTGATCGTCTCGTACAAGGCATGCGTCGACATACCGATTCCGCCGAAGCAGAGATTGAATTTTCCGATGTTCACGGTGTTGAGTGCGGCACTGAATGCCGCCTCACCGGTATGCAGAATATCTTCTGCTGCAACGGGATAGTCGGTGAGTGAGAACTCCGCTACGTACATCTGCGCCGGAACGATGTTCTTCACCACGGTGAATGCCGGATGCTCCGAGTCGGCGTAGAAGAAGACGTACTGATCGGCACCCTCCACTCCGTCGACACGACCGAAGACGGAGACCGTGTTGGCGCAGTTGCCATTTCCGATGTAGTACTTCGAACCGCTGGCCAGGTACCCGCCGCTGCCGTTGGGCGTCAAGACCATGTCCGTGGAGTAGACGTCGGCGCCATGCTCTTTCTCGGACAATCCGAATGCTGCAACGCCTCCGGAAGCCAAAGCGGAAGCTGCTCGCGCCCTTGCAGTCTCGTTGTCGCTCTGCCACACCGGCCCGAGCCCGAGAATGGTCACCTGCCACGGGTACCAGTAGTTGAGTCCGTAGAAACCGAGAATCTCGGACAACGCGGCGATACGGCTGGTATCCCAGCGCTTGTCGGAGTCACCGCTACTGTCGCGGGCGGGCGTCAGGAAAGTCGCGAACAGGCCTTCCTTTGCCGCGAAGTCGAGGAAGTCGGAGTAGAAGATCTTGTCGTGATAGTCGGCCAGAAGTCGATTCTTTCCACGCGCCTCGAACCAGTCGACGGTCGCACCCAGCAGTCTCCGCGTGGTCGCGTCGAATTCCGGCCGATCGTATGTAGAGGGATGGAGCAACAGATCATTCGGCACTGAAGAGGTAGGCGCTGTCATCGCGGTTGTTCTCCTAGAGATCTCGGCAGAGGCGCCTCACTGACCGCCTCTTCGAATACAACGCCACCGTAACAATTGCAGACCTCGAATACAACGGTTGCGTATGATTCACGAGGAAGTGGCAGGCAGATTAGGGTGGGAGCGGAGGTGAGGCACACGATGACCAGGTCACAAGCTGACGCAACGGATACACCGCGACGCAAATACGCCCCTCGTATGGCGCCCGAGCAACGACGCGAACAGCTCCTCGACGCAGCATTCGAGGTCACCGGCCGTGTTGGCCTGCACAACCTCAGCATGGAATCAGTTGCCGCCGAAGCCGGCGTCGGCAAGCCCGTCCTCTACACGATTTTCGATACCAGGACCGATCTCGTCGCCGCACTCCTGCGCCGCGAGCACGAGCGAGCCATCGCTCAGGTGCTTGAAACCATGCCGACTGATCTGAGCGAGCTCGGCCCAGCGGCGTCGTACACCGGGACCGTCGGAGCCTTCGTCGACGCCGTACTCGAGAACCCGACGCGCTGGCGCCTGATTCTGACGTCTGTCGAGAACGCCCCCAGCGAGTATCACGGCTTGTTGAAGCTCTCTCGCGGAGCTGTTTTCGCCCGCGCCGAAGAACTGGCCCGTGCCGGGATTGCACTCGAACCGAAGCTCGAAGG
>NZ_JBEOXI010000655.1:0-1842 GCF_040296465.1 Streptomyces sp. NPDC002130 | reverse complement strand
GCCCACCAGCGGCCGCTCACATCCCCGGACCAGCCACGCAACAGCCTCCCCAAGAGAGACCCCCCGCAACTCACGGCCTCAAGCAACTAGGCCCACCTCGCCCCCCTCCCCCCACTCCACCCCTCGGTCGACGCCGACGTCGACCGAGGAGCCGGCAGCGGAACCGGAACGGGTGCGGGCACACAACGAGCAGCTGCAGAAGGCAGTCGTCTCCCACGCCGTCGTCGACCAGGCCATAGACGCCTTGGACGCGCTGAGCCAGGCCACCGGGGCGATGGCCTTCTCGATCGGGCTCGGCGGGCAGGACCTCGCGCTGTACCGGATGGCCGCGATCCGCTGGGTACCCCGCAGAACGGCGCACGTGCTGCTCGCCGGCACGGCCGTCGCCGCGGCGCTGCTGACAGTGCCGACCATGGGCGCGTCCATGGCCACCACCGCGTTCGTCGTCCGGGACAGCGCGGGCCTGATGGGACTGGTCGCCCTGGGCGCGGCGCTCACGGGCGGCCAGTACGCATGGACGCTGCCGTTCGCCTGGCTCTCGTTCTCGTTCTTCGCCCCGCCCCCGACGAGTGCGCCCATGGAGGTGGCGATGTGGATGCTGCTGCCTCCCGGCACGGCAGCGGGCACCTGGACGGCCCTGGCCCTCACGGTCGTCGGCAGCGCGGCCTACGCCGTCGCGGGACCGAGGCGGTAACCGGTGGCGATGCCACGCCACGTCTTCATCTCGTTGATGGGCCGCTCGATGGTGTTGCGCTTCTTGCAGAGCTCGCTCGGCGTCGAACTTGACGAAAGACTGTGAGTCTTCATCTGGCTGGTACGAGACCGGCTGGCAGGTTGACATCGGTCGCCTCGTCGCAGTCATGGCTCGTGGCAAAAGTGGCCCCCGAGGGTGCCTTGCCTATGAACTGTCCAACTGTGGCGAGCGGCCAGCGCCCCCGGCCCACCTCGGTGGCCTGACAAGAAGCCTGGGACGGCCCCATACGCCGGGCCGGGCGAACTGGTCCACATCGACGTCAAGAAACTCGGCCGCATCCCCGACGACGGCAGACACAACGTCCTTGGCCGCGCAGCCGGCCGGGCCGGCCAGGACCGCCGCAACGGCACCGGAAACGCCTGCCTGCACACCGCCCCGGACGACCACTTCCGCCTGGCCTGCACCGAAGACCTGCCCGAGGAGAAAATGCCACCCGCGCGTCCTTCCTGCGACGAGCAACGGCCTGGTTCGCCAGCCAGGGCGTCGCCTTGGACGCGTGCTGACCGACAACGCCTGGGCCTACACCAAGAACACCTGGCGCGACACCTGCCAAGACCTGGGCACCGACCCCCGCTGGACACGCCCCTGGCGGCCCCAGACGAACGGCAAGGCTGAACGCTGCTGCTTTGGTGAGGCTCGTCGCGATAGGACGCAGGATGTGACAGGGCGACAGCTCACCGCCGACCAGGGCACGCTAATCGAGCCGTACCTGCCTGCCGATGGGTGAGTCCAGCCGGGCGGGCGTCAGGCGGGCGGGGTGTCGGGGCGGGCGTCGTACACGGCGCGGGCGGCGTCGATGTGCGTCAGGTGCGTGATGCTCCACTCCAACAGGGGTGCGGTGGCTTCGCGGAGAGTCCTGCCCATCGGAGTGAGTTCGTAACTGACGTGCGGCGGCATGACGTTGCGGACGGTCCGTGTGAGGATCCCGTCGCGTTCCAGGCCGCGCAGGGTGACGGTGAGCATACGCTGGCTGATCCCCTCGACGGCCCGCTTGAGCTCGGTGAAGCGGCGGGCCGGCCAGGGTCGCCTTGAAGTCGAGGCCGGGCGTGCGCAGCCAGCCCGACCAGTAGTCCAGGTAGCGCTTGGTC
>NZ_JBEOXI010000654.1:0-1845 GCF_040296465.1 Streptomyces sp. NPDC002130 | reverse complement strand
AGAACAGCAGTATCAACGGGGTGACGATTTCGACCATCGTTCCGGCCACGTGTGCGACGCCGCCGCCCAGGTGCGAGGGCCGAAGATCTTCCGGGAAGTTCCGGTAATGCGCGCGCTTGATCTTCTTCGACGGGATCCACGGTGTATTGCTGAGCATCGGGGGAACCACCAGCGAGAAATGGCGACCGAACTTCGAGACACCGGCTCCGATCCACACCATGACGATCAGCAGTTTGAGCGCCAGGATCATGTCGACGAAAGGCAGGAACGTGAAGAAGAAGATTGCCGGCAGGTACTGCTCGCTACGTGCAGCGATGAAGGGCACCTTGTCACGCAACCCGAGAATCACCATGAGCACCAGGAAGGAGTACAAGACCGTCGGACGTACGAGTCCGGCACTGTCAGCGAAGGCCGAATCGAGTCCTGTGGTGTGAACTCCCGGAAGAACCGCGGCAACAAGTAGATTGGCGACTGCGGCGACATAGATGAAAACGTCGAACACCGAGCGGGAGTCACCCGAGGTGAGCGGCACTTTGCCCGGCCACGGTGGCAGGCGAATCGTGCCGGGGCGGAGCCAGTAGAGAACTCCACCGGTCATCGGCTTGAAGTGGCCGGCGAGCGGTCCCCAGGATCCTGCCAAGCCCAGCATCTCGAGCATCATCGTCCAGATGATGAGTTTCTGGTAGACGATCGGCTGGTTCCACCACGAACCGACGTCGAACCACGAGAGGCCGGAAGTCAAAGTGGCAACGGCTGTTCCAGCTGCCAGGTAGAGGAACAACAATTTCATGATGTAGACGGTGTGGACCATTTTCGGCGTACCGAAGCCGTAATCCACCCAGTGCGTGGACATGTCACGCAGACGCTCGAGAAACGGCTTGTCCATGAACGTTGCCGGATCGACGGGAGGGAAGTTTCCTTCTTTGAATCCCATGATGTGCTCCTGAAATACGGAATGTGGGCATGACGGATCGACTCGACGGACGTCGTCGAGTTGTGCTGGTACTACGGGGAAGTGACTAGTGAGCGGGAGTTGCGCTCAACGCTCGTCTCATTCCGGGTTTGTCGATCTTGCCCACCGGGTTTCGGGGAAGCGCATCGACGACGTAGATCGCCACTGGCACCTTTACTCGGGTGAGCAAGGCCGTGACATGTTCGAGCAGTTCGTCTTCGGTGACGGGTGCATCGGGGTAGGCAACGACATAGGCAACTGGCACCTCTCCGTAGACCTGGTGCGGAGCGCCGATGACGGCGGCCTCGAGCACGGAAGGATGTGTAGCGAGCGAGTTTTCGATCTCCTTCGGGTAGATGTTCTCTCCCCCACGGATGATCATGTCCTTGATGCGGTCGACGAGGGTCAGGTAGCCGTCCTCGTCGAGGACTCCGACGTCACCGGTGTACAACCAACCGTCCCTGACCGCCTTCGCGGTCTCGTCCGGCTTGCCGAGGTAGCCACGCATCACGTTGTCGCCCTTGATGACCACCTCTCCGGCAGTACCGACGGGAGCAAAGGTTCCGTCCTCGGCAAGAATGGCAATCTGCTGGCCCGGCAACGCCGGTCCGACCGTACCGAGTTTGCGCACGCCGTCCACAGGATTGCAGGCCGAAGCGCAAGTCCCCTCGGTAAGTCCGTAACCCTCCACGATCACGAAACCGAAGCGCTGCTCCGCGCGGTCGAGGAGTTCCTTGCTGATCGGCGCCGCACCGCACACGGCAAACCTCAAGGACGACGTGTCGATCGAAGGGTCTTCCGGCTGTGAGGTCAGCATCGCGTAGATTGCCGGCACCGCCGAGAAATACGTGGGGCGAAGCCGCGCGACGTCGTCGAAGAATCTCGAAACCGAG
>NZ_JBEOXI010000653.1:0-1856 GCF_040296465.1 Streptomyces sp. NPDC002130 | reverse complement strand
AACAGCTCGTCGACGCCCGCGGGGTCGGCCCGGCGTCGGACGTCTTCTCCCTCGGGGCCTCGCCCCGTTGCTCCCCTGCGGCCGTTGCCCGTAGAAGTGCGTCTGCACATCCTGGAGGAACGCAGCGGTGACCTTGAAGTGTTTGCCTCGCAACAGTTCCGACCACACTCGCTCGTACGCTTCACCGCATACCGCCATCAGCAGCGGCTGAAAGTCTTGGGGAGACAGATTCTTGATCCCGTGCTCGAGGAGCATGGTCATCGCGACGATCCGTTCGGTCTCGACCGGCTCGGTGATTACGATGTCGGGCACGATGCCGTCTTCTTCACCGATGACGTACGGGTCGAGGGGCACGAAGTCCTTGGTGGCTTCGTTGGCGAGGGCGGTGAAGCGGCCGACGGCCTTCTTCTCCGGTTCCTGCACGGGCGCGATGCGGCGGGGCTTGGGGGCGGTGGCCTTGCGGGGGGTAGCCATGGGGTGTCTCTTTTCGTTCGAGGGTCAGGAGGCCGAGCGGGAGCGCGGCTTGGCGGGCTTGGACGGCTGGGCGTCCTCGGATGAGATGGCCTCGCCGGTCTCAGCGGGTGTCGACGCGTCGTTGGTTGCGGTGCTGTCGTCGGCCAGGTCGGGATCTGGTGCTGCGGCACGGAAACCGCGGCCCAGCAGGTTGTGGTAGGCGGTTGCGCTGTGAACGGTGACCTTCTCCTCGCCCTTTTCCAAGACGCGGGGAAGGCCGTACGGGTTGTCGGACATGTTCTCTCCCAAAGGTGTTCAGGTTGTGGACGAAACGCCCGCCACACCAGAGAGCTGGTGCGGCGGGCGTGTTGGATCGATCAGGCGAAGCCGTGCTTGCCGGCGAGGGCCTTCCAGCCCGGACCACCGAAGAACAGTCGCGAGGAGTACCCGAGGGTCGAGTCGACCTTCGCCTTGAGGGTCATCGGGTAGGACAGCGCCTTGTCCGTTCCCCAGTCCTGCGCTGCGACTTCGGAAACCGTTGCGCGGGGCAGGATGCGGCCGAAGTAGATTTCTTCGCCTTCCGCGCCGTCGATGCCGAGGAAGATCGTCCGGTAGTACCGCGTTGCAGGGGAGGTGGGTTCGGAGAACTGAACTTCACCGGTTGTCGGGTCGGGCGCCACCTGAGACAGGTCGACGTTGTGGTACATCTCGAGGACCCTGCGGCTGGTCTCGATCGGGGTGTATCCGACGGCGAGTGTGCGCTTGATGACGTCCTCGCGGACTTCTTCGAGCACGCCCCACGCTTCGATGGTCGTGGTCTGGACGTCCGGGGTGAAGTTCAAGGGCACGATCGCCTGGTTCATGTGGTTGGCCGTCCACGTGATGTATCTGGTGGGCTTCCGCAACCGGTACGTCGCTGTGATGTCGTGGTTCGGTTCGTTCATCGGGCACCGTCGTCCGCACTTCCACTACGCGCAGGAGCCGATGAAGATCGAGGCCGCGCCGCCGGCGGTCGAACGCGAACCGGAATTGGCGCACTCCGCGTAGCTCCGCACCGCCTGAACACGTTTCGCCTGATGTCAGTCACAGTGGATTCTTGGTGGCACTGCCCTGTCACACTGTGTGAATGGCATCAGGCGACCGTTCGTTGATCGGCCGGGCATTCATCGTGCTCGGTGCCTTCGACGCGACGTCGCCGCGGTTGACGCAATCGGAGATCAGTCGTCGCACCGATCTGCCACTGCCCACCGTCCATCGACTGTGTGGGCAGTTGGTGGCTGAGGGCGCACTCGAGCGTCGGAGTGACGGCAAGTACCAGGTGGGAGTGCGGTTGTGGGAGATCGGCGCTCTTGCGCCCGGGGCACATGGGCTCAGGCAGGTGGCGTTGCCGTTTCTCGAAGACC
>NZ_JBEOXI010000652.1:0-1858 GCF_040296465.1 Streptomyces sp. NPDC002130 | reverse complement strand
GCTGCTGCACCTGTCCACCGCCCTGGCCACCGGCTTCCCCCGCATCCCGCTGTTCGCCCACTTCTGCGACCAGACCCACCGCCTGGTCGAACTGGTTCCCCATTCGATCGGCATGGGACTGACCATCTGCCAGGTGTCTGCCTTGCTTCGGGTGGAACGATCCGAACGCAGCGCCACCGACGGAATGCGGTCGCCGACTCGCCACTTCGGATTGAGTCGAACGTTGCGGCTGACGAGCGCGTACTTCGGCGCCCCGGCGGCCGGCTTCGCGATGTCGATCAGCGCGGTCAGCGTCGCCGCACGCGGGTGGACCTCGGTGACGATCGCAGGGACCAGTGGGTTGTTTGCATACAGAGATTCGACGCTTCCCACCTTGCGGGGCGCCCACACCGCCACCCACAGTGAACTGGCCGCACCGATGGCGAGGACCGCGCCGATGATGATGGACCACACCTCGCCCATGCTGATCAGCCAGGCCCCGACGGCGGCGAGGACGATCGCGAAGATCACCGCAGAAATCTGCAGGCGGCGTACGTCGGCCAGTGTGTCGTTGACCGACTTGGCGTGAGCCTTGTCGACGGTGAACTGGAAGTCAGCCACGAAAAGTTCCTTCGGGTGGTGCCGGACGATCTAGGACCGGCCCCCGATCGCACGGGGACCGTCCACCAGCGTAGCTAGTTTCGCGCGCGCTCCCACATCTGCAGGTAAGCCTCGGCGCCTCGGCTCATGTCCTCGATGATGGTGTCGCCGTCGGCTCCCGCAGCGATGCGCATGTCCGCGATCCAGTCGGGAATCATCCCGTACTGCGCCACACCGTCGGTGTTCACGTCGAAAATCCGGGTGCCGGCGCGCTGCTGGTCCATGACCGTGCCGTCGAAGGCGGTGTACGGATACTGCAGCGGATTTTCGGCGGCGTCACCGCGCGGTGCGGCCTGCGGCCCGAAGCCGTTGGTGTCGGCGCCGTAGCCGAAACCGAAGTAGTAGTTCTCGCTTCGCATCGCCCGCGCATCGCGCCATTGGTCGATGAATCCACGCTCTTCGGGCTTCTCGTCCGACGCGTCCAGTTGCCCGGCGTACAGGGCGACGAAACCGCCGAGCGCGTAGATCCGCTTGTACAGGCTCGGGTCGCTCCAGCTGTGACTCGAGACGACACCGGAGTAATTCGCGGCTTCGAGAATATCGAGGGCTGCTTCGGCGGTCTTGACGCTCATGTGGTCGATGTCCACGATCATCCCTAGGTCCATCAAACCTCGGATCATGTACGCGCCGAGGTCGGTCAGGCCGTGCGAATTGCATTGCGGACCAGCGGGGTACACCGGAAGCGTCACCCCGGGTGGGAGTACTGCGAGAAGGTTCTGTGCGCCGTCGACCTTGGTGGGCAGCACGTTGTCCTCGGCGACGCCGGTGCATGATTCCGATTGCCAGAACTCGCCGGTACCCAGGTAGTTGCCGATGTTGACGGCGACGCCGGTGACGCCGCCGTCGAAACGGGCACCGCCGAGGGCGTTGTCGAACTTGTGCGTGACGATCATCTGCCGGACACCCAGGTCGTACAACTCGTCCAGGCCGCGGTCGATGTCGTCCTCGGTGCACTGCGGAATCCCGTTACGCACAGAGCAACCGAAGGGTTCGGATACCTCCACTCCGAGGGTGACGGCGAGCTTTCCGTCGGCGGCCACCTGCCTGGCTTGTTCGGGGGAGCTCACGATGCGGAACCATCCGCGGCCGGGTCCGCCGTACTGGGCGTCGATGTAGTCCTGGAGTTCGCGTGTCTGCTGGGCCTGGATTCGGACGGTCTCCATCTCGTCGCAGGGATTCCGCTTGCTCGGATACAGCTCGCACAGGACCCGATTGGCGA
>NZ_JBEOXI010000651.1:0-1867 GCF_040296465.1 Streptomyces sp. NPDC002130 | reverse complement strand
GTCCATTGCCACCGCTGCTTTCGTGCTGAGCGGAGGCTGGAGTCGACCCGTTCAGGCCCATGATTGTCCTTTCGAGGAGTCGACGGTGCGTGATTCTTTCTGACTCGGATGCCCGGTATCGGATCGAAGAATTTTTCTGTACGCGGTGAGCAGATATTTTTCGGCAGCGGTGTAGTCGGTGATCGGGGTGCCGTCTGAGTCTGTGGTATCGACGATGAGTTCGAGGTAGCGGCGGCGGTATAGATAGGCATCGGGTTGCTGCAGCAAGAATTGCGCGGCGGCGATGACTTCTGGACTCGACGCTGCACGTGCGAATCTGGCGTGAGACTGCAGGTGGCGATCTATGTCGTTGTGCGGGTACGGATCTGACTCTGTATTTGTTGGGTCGTGGGCGTTCATCAGGTCGTGCTCCTGGCGTTGATTCGTTCTGTGTCGCCGTCGTAGTAGTCCAACAATCTCTGATCCATCACCCGGCGCCACAGCGGTGGAATCCACGCGATCACGATCATCACTGCGTAGCCGGCCGGAAGTTGCGGCGCTTCGGCCGCGCTACGCAGACTTTGGTACCGCAGCTTCGGGTTGGCGTGGTGATCGCTGTGCCGCTGCAGTTGGTAGAGAAACAGATTGCTCACGACGTGATCGCTGTTCCAACTGTCAGCGGGGCTGGCGCGAACGTACGAGCCGTCGGCACGCTTGCCACGCAGCAGGCCGTAATGCTCGAGGTAGTTCGCGGCTTCGAGGAAGGTGAATCCGGCAACTGCCTGCAGCAGGAGCCAGGGTGCAACCTCCCAACCGAAGATACCGATCAGCGTCGCGAAGAGGACAACACTCATCGCCCAAGCGTTGAGAATATTGTTCTCGAAGCTCCAGGTTCGTTTGCCTTTCCTCTGGAGTCGAGCGCTCTCGATGCGCCATGCCGAACGCAGCCCGCCGAACACACTTCGTGGCAAGAACCTCCAGAAGCTCTCACCGAACCGTGAGCTGGCCGGGTCCTGCGGAGTAGCTACACGCACATGGTGGCCGAAATTGTGTTCCACGTAGAAGTGCCCGTAGAGAGACTGTGCAAGCGCCACCTTCGCGAGCCACTGCTCGACCTTCTCGCTCTTGTGCCCGAGTTCGTGGGCCGCGTTGATACCGACGCCGGCGACTACGCCCACCGTGAACGACATCGCGATCTTCTCCGCGATTCCCATCGGAGCGTTGATCCAGCACCAGCAGGCGAAGACCAGACCGGCGTATTGCAAGGGGAGGAACGCGTAAGTGCACCAGCGGTAGTAGCGGTCCTTCTGCAGTCGTGGGATCGCATCGTCCGGCGGACTTTCGCCGTCTTCACCGGCCAGCATGTCGATGATCGGGATGACGATGACCAGTAGCCACGCGCCGGTCGCCCAGAACAATCCGAGACGAAAGTTGTCGACGAGAAACCAGGAGATGAACGGGCTGAGTGGAATCAGCAATCCGAGCGGCCACAGGTACCTCTTACGATCACGCCACACCGAAGGGCCTTCGATGCTCGCGGGTGTGGAAGCCGCGGGAGTCATGGTGACATCTGGTGAATAGGGGGCATTTTCCTAAGGATTCAGTCTTAGAGGACGTTTACGATATGTGTATCTCATTCCAGAGCCGAGGGTTACACGTGGAATCGAAGTAAGAGGTGATCGCACGTCGGGGGCTGAGGCGCGGCCCTACGATCTCGGCCTCCTCGGATATCCACGAATCGCCGGTGGCTAATCCGTCTTTTTCGCACGATCGATGAATGATCTTGGTGAAGATCGAGCCGGCGCTCGATCACCTCGGGCGGTTCGGTGCCCCGCCCGGTGAGTCGGCGCACGAGCTCCTCCCAGGAGGGAGGAGCCAGGAACACCAG
>NZ_JBEOXI010000650.1:0-1868 GCF_040296465.1 Streptomyces sp. NPDC002130 | reverse complement strand
GCCCGTAATACGCAGCTTCGGAGCGAAGCAGCGTGTCGCCGCCGTACTGGGAGGCCATTCCGATGTCGGGACGGCCGGTGGTGTTGAGGTACTGAGTGGCGATCTCACCTTCGAAGACGTTCTTGAAGTACGTCGGGAAGGCGTAGTGGATGTAGTAGAAGTGCGCCATGTCGACCACGTTGTCGATGATCTCGCGGCAGTTGGAACCCTCGATGACCATGGAGTTCCAGGTCCAGTCGGTCCATTCGTCGCTGTACGCACCCTCGATACGAGGAATCACGATCTCCTCGGGCGGCGGATTGCCCTCGGGGTCGTTCCAGACGAAGAGCTGACCGTTCTGCTCGAGGGTCGTCCACGCGCGGGTACGTGCGAGCGGGGGCACGCGGCGGGCATAAGGAATGCCGGTGCACTTTCCGTTGCCGCCCCAGCGCCAGTCGTGGAAGGGGCAGGCGATGGAATCGCCCTTGACCTCGCCTTGTGTGAGGTCACCACCCATGTGACGGCAGTATCCGTCGAGAACTTTGATGTCGCCCTTGCTGTCGGCGAACACCACGAGCTTCGTACCGAAAGCCTCGATCGCGTGCGGTTTGCCGTCCTTGAAGGTCTTCAGTAGACCCAGGCAGTGCCAACCGCGGGCGAAACGAGTCTGCACCGTTCCGACGTCGATCTCGCGAATCTGCGCCATTGTGACCTCACATCCCTTCTAGCTGTTAGTAGAACACGTTATAGAACTCGATCCGGTTCCGCCAGATTTTGGGGGCACTTGTTACAGCATTGCGGCCACAAACGGGACCTTTGTCAGCGTCTCGACAGAAAAGAGAACGTGTTCTAGTCTCAAGTGTAAGTGAACCAACCGATCGAGGAAGACGGGAGCGTCGAAGTGGGTAACCATGACAGCCACGAGGTGATGCAGAGGCTCGACGCACTACTGCCGGCACTGCGCGAGCGCGCACAGGAGACCGAGGATCTGCGTCGTATCCCCGACGAGTCCATCAAGGGACTCCAGGAAACAGGCTTCTTCCGCTTGCTGCAGCCGAAGCAGTGGGGCGGATACGAAGCCGATCCGGTGCTGTTCTACTCCGCGGTCAAGAAGATCGCCAGCGCGTGCGGTTCCACAGGGTGGGGTCTCCTCGATCATCGGCGTACACAACTGGCACCTCGCCCTCTTCTCTCAGCAGGCGCAGGAAGACGTGTGGGGCAACGACACTGACGTGCGCATCTCGTCCTCTTACGCTCCGATGGGTATGGGTGAAGTAGTCGAGGGCGGATACAAGGTCAACGGTGCGTGGGCGTGGTCCTCGGGTTGTGACCATGCCAGCTGGGCCGTTCTCGGTGGTCCGGTGTTCAAGGACGGCCGCGCAGTCGATTTCGTGAGCTACCTGATTCCTCGCGAGGACTACCAGATCGACGACGTGTGGAATGTGGTCGGCCTGCGTGGAACCGGCTCCAATACCGTTGTGGTCAAGGATGTTTTTGTTCCCAAGCATCGCGTTCTGAGCTTCCGGGCGATGAGCGAATTGACCGCCCCGGGCCTCGAGAAGAACACTGCACCGGTCTACAAGATGCCGTGGGGAACCATTCACCCCACCACGATCTCGGCACCGATCGTCGGAATGGCGTACGGCGCTTACGAAGCGCACGTCGAGCACCAGGGCAAGCGCGTTCGCGCTGCGTTCGCCGGAGAGAAGTCGAAGGACGATCCGTTCGCCAAGGTGCGCATCGCCGAGGCGTCCAGCGACATCGACGCCGCGTGGCGTCAGCTCTCCGGCAACGTCGCCGACGAGTACGCGTTGATCCTTGCGGGACCGGGCTGCACGCGATCAGTGCCTCGAAGGCGAGCGGTGCACCGAAGACGTCACCGACGAAGC
>NZ_JBEOXI010000649.1:0-1869 GCF_040296465.1 Streptomyces sp. NPDC002130 | reverse complement strand
GGCCCCCACTGAATCAATAGCGTCGTCAGCGCCGCCGGGATCAGGGCGGCGGCCCCGACACCACTGAGCGTCGAAACACTGCGACCTGGCCGCTCGGCCCGGCAGTTACTCACAGTGGAAGATAGGTCCGTCATCAGAGGAACCTGGCCGGGATCATGTCCGAACGGACTGCGCTGATCTGCACCAATTGACCGGTCTGAGGTGCCTCGATCATCTTGCCCTCGCCGAGATAGATCGCGACATGATTGGCGCCGTCAGCCTGCCAATTCCCGAACAGCAGGTCACCCGGCTGTGCCTGGCTCATCGGAATCTGGTGTCCGGCGCGGAACTGCTCCTGCGACGTCCGAGGCAGCACCTTGGTTCCGCCGCTTCCGATGAAGTACGCGAAGCGGCTCAGTCCGGAGCAGTCGTAACCGGCGATCGGGCCGCCCGTTCCATCACCCATCGACGGACCGGTCAACAAACCGCCGCCCCACTGGTAGGGAAGCCCGAGTGCCCGCATCGCAGCTTCGATGACAGCGCGAGCGAACTCAACATTGCGAGGAAGGTTGGGATCGAACTTCAGATCCGGCACCGCCGACGGTGCGAACAGGCCTGTGAGCGAGGGTATCCCGGCAGCGTTAGATGGTTGTGCGCTGAACACGGAGGGCAGAAGCGCAGGCCCTCCGGCAGGTGTCGTGTCATTTGCCGATGCGTCTTCGACAGCGGATCCGTTCGGCGCCGAGCCGGCCGGCGGAACCGAGTCCGGTCCGGGAGCAGGAAGGGCGACGTCGGGGATCAGAGCCTGTGCCTGCGGCGGGAGGATCTCTTGTATCTGCGCCGCAGCGTCTTTCAGTTCCGGGGGTAGCGCACTTTCCGCCTCGGACTGCCACGCAGGAGGAATCTGCTCCTGCAGCTGCGTCAGGGCAGTTGTTGCCTGGTCCAGGTACGGCTGCGGATCTGGAATGAACTGGGAGGCAGCCGGTGCCTGTTCCTCGACTACCGAGGTGATGGTGTCGGTGATGACTGGCTCTACGCCAGCTCCCTGCGCTGCCGATGCGCCGGCTACTGCGACGCCGACGATGAGTGATGCGATGTCCATGATGTCTTCCTTTGCCGGATGTTGGTGCGGCCGAGGGGAACAACTGTCTCGATGACCGCGGGGACTTTCAGTGCGATCCGGACAGTAGAGACGGACCTGGACAGCTCAGGTGCCTGCAAGCAATCGACGAACATAAGACCAAGGTCAACGACCTTCCCTGGCGAGCGCTCCGACGGCTCTTTTTCTTTCACCCGAGTAACTCGTACCCGAGCCGGAGGTCCTCGTCGGAGACAACGATGAGGTCATCGTCGTGTGTGCGCACCAGCCATTGCCCACACGAGAGCGGTATCCAGTGCCCCTCGGAATAGACGGCAGCGAATGCACCGACGTCGACGAATCGCGCGTAAGTGAGAGAGCCGAGTTGCTCCCACACATCAGGGTCATCGGCGAGAGACACCAACCGGTATGCACCAATCGCCTTGTCGGGAGTCGAGAGATCCTTCCACGCGAATTCCGTGAGTTCGTCGAGCGTGGTGTTACCGGGAATCGCATGAATCGAGTGAGACACAGGAGCCTTCACCCCATCAACGGCACCTAGTGGCCGAATTTCAGTGATGCTCATGGAGTCCCTCCCTCGGATTCTCGAGGCCACGTCTGCGCCCTCACTGCAGCGCAATTCGAGCAGTAGTTCTCGTCGACGGAATGTGTCCACCCTGGCTCGATCGCGGATCTCACGACACTGCACGATGACAAGTAGTTCGCCGGAACTTCTCGAGTAGTTCCACACGCATCACAGTTCACGGTGATCGACATCGTCAATTGTCAACTCCCGGATTCACCAGATCTCC
>NZ_JBEOXI010000648.1:0-1871 GCF_040296465.1 Streptomyces sp. NPDC002130 | reverse complement strand
CCAGAGCGTTTTTCGTCACGGACAGGGACGGTTGGCGGTGAAGAAGTCGGCGACCGTGTCGTTGTCCACACCCGCGACCAGGCAGAGCAGGAATGCACTTGCTCGGCGACATAGTCGACAAAGACATATTGGAAGTGGGTTGCGGATCGGCGCCGTGCGCCCGATGGCTCGCCGGACACGGTGCTCGGGCCGTCGGTCTCGACATCTCGATGGGGATGCTCGCCCGCGGGCAGGACGCGATGAATGCCGGCGGACCGGCAGTCCCGTTGCCCCGGCTATCGCCGTCAACGGTAGCAACGGACTGTCTGCTTGCCCGAAAGCTAAACGCCCCCAAGGGAAACCGCCGAACGGAACTCGACTACGAAGCGCTTCTGTGGTTACCCATGCGCCCGCAATCCACACCGGGTAGAGCGGAGCGCGACCGACCGCCACTGCCAGGACGCCGAACACTCCGAATGCGACCGCTTCTATCGACGCCAACGCCAACCACGGGATCGGACCCACGTACGCCCCGACCCACGGAAGCAAGGGCATGAAGAAGCCCAGCCCCGCCGCATAGCCGAATCCGAAACCTGCCCGGAGACTTCGCCCCCGGAGAACAACCGTCAGCAGGGCGATGGCGACAGGTGCGAGAAACCACAGCGTGCGCGGCGGGAAGCTGAGAAACAGCAGCCATCCAGCGCCCACCGAAAACGCGAAACGCAGAGCAATTCCGCCGCTGCGCCGCGCGGGCCGGACATCTTTGGGGCCTGAATCAGTGTGACCGTCGCTGACAAGTGCACATTCGAGGGAAGGGACCTTCACATGCTCACTCTCATCGGCGGAGAACTTCGCTGATCTGCCACCAACTTCTCGCGAAGGTCGTCGAATTCGCCGCCCCACCCGGCATGATCGGTCCTCGCCAATCCGCCGAGTTCGAGATCAACCTGCTCTGGTCCCGCCCCCGGGCGTAGACGGACCCACATCCGTCGCCTCCTGATCACGAGCGAGATCAGAAGTCCGAGCATCATCGTGACCGCAAAAACGAGAACCCACTGTTGCACAGGGTCGTACGACACCTGCAAATTGGCGAATTCCTTTGCGCCGTCGAACCGAACCTGTGTTCCATCGGTGAGAGTCCGCGTCTCTCCAGGGCGGAGGTTCACACGATCTTGTTTGACCAGCCTTCCTTGGTTGATCATTTCCTTGTTCAACGAGAAGATCGATTGCGGGATGCCGGTGTCCAGACCCGTATCGCCCTTGTAGATGTCGATCGCGACCGCAGGGTCACGCGCATCGGGAAACGACGAAGTCAGAAGCGTCCCGCTGAAGGAAGCGGTCGGCGCGAAGAGTCCCTCGATGGCGATCTGATTCTTCCGGCGCTCGTCCGGATTCGGAAACGATCCACCTGGCGGATCGAACCGCAACGCCCCACTGCTCAGGAACGTGACCGCATCGTCCGGTTGAAACTGCATCGTCTCGGTACGGGACTGTCCGTCGGGAAAAGTGACGGTGAACTGCGGCGCGTACCCATGGCCGGTCAGATAAACACGGGCACCGTCGGTACGCAGCGGTTCGTTGACCCGAAGACGATAGTCTTTCCAGGTATTGGTCGCGATATCCTGCCCGCTCTGATACGAAATGTTGGAGGTGAACATTTCGGCCTGACCAGTATCGAGATAATCTGCGGAAAAGTCGTTGACCTTGATGCAAAAGGGCGCGAGACCCGTGCCGTCAGTAGCACTTCCCGCGCGGAACGAGTCGTACACGGCAGGTGACGTATTACAGAAACCGGGGCCGCCGAGTACGGCAACGTCCGCGTGGAGGCCTTCCACGGCCTGCTCGTCGACTTCTGCAAGCAGCGCGACATCCCCGCCATCGTCAAGGGCCTG
>NZ_JBEOXI010000647.1:0-1873 GCF_040296465.1 Streptomyces sp. NPDC002130 | reverse complement strand
CACCCGCTCGCCCACCGCCGTGAACCGGGGCCCCCCCCCCGCCGCGGCAACACCACCGTCATACTGGCCGGCTCCCCCCCCCCCCCCCCACCGCCGGTCACGTCGGGCGTGAAGATCCCCGGGGACGGAGCCACCGGTAGCGTACGCGGCCCCGCGGGCGCGGTTCCGCGCACCGGGCCACATCGGCTCGTTCACCCACCATCCTTCGACCTCTCACCACTTGACCTGGTGAGTCTCATTACGCAACTCTGTGGCGACAATCCTTGTCGACGAGGAGGCCGACGCGATGGAGTGGACGGGCGCACGGTACGCGGACCGACCGACGGTCGAGGTGACGACGTGGGTCGCGGCCCCGCCGGGGAGGGTGTGGGCGCTGGTGTCGGATGTGACGCGGATGCCCGAGATGAGCGACGAGCTGCAGTCCGCGCGGTGGGCCGGGGGTGCGGCCGGACCGGCC
Source organism: Streptomyces sp. NPDC002130 (assembly GCF_040296465.1). NCBI lineage: Bacteria > Bacillati > Actinomycetota > Actinomycetes > Kitasatosporales > Streptomycetaceae > Streptomyces > Streptomyces sp. NPDC002130. The sequence goes on along the minus strand of NZ_JBEOXI010000647.1, from coordinate 1,416 downwards.
GTGGGGGCCCGATTCGTCGGCCGGAACAAGCACGAGCAGTTCGGTGACTGGGAGACGACCTCCACGGTGGTCGCGTGCGACCCGGAGCGGGTGTTCGCCTGGGCGGTCGGGGATCCGGCGGAGCCCAGTGCCGTCTGGCGATTCGGGCTGGAGCCGAAGGACGGCGGAACCCAGCTCTCGCAGTGGATGCGGATGGGGCCCGGGCGTTCGGGGCTGTCGTTCGCGATCGACGCCATGCCGGACAAGGAGCAGAAGATCGTGTTCGTACGGCTGCGGGAGTTCGAGCGGGGCATGACCGCCACGCTGGAGCACATCAAGCACCGGCTGGAGGCGTGATGCGCGCGGCGACGACCGTCGAGGCGGCGGCTCTGGGCTCTTGGTCCCGGCAGGCCGATTTCGTCGTGGAGGCGGAGAAACTGGGGCTCGACGTGTGCTGGGTGGCCGAGGCCTGGGGCTCGGACGCCCCGTCCGCGCTGGGCTTCCACGCGGCCCGCACGGAGCGGATGCTGCTCGGCTCCGGTGTCATGCAGGTCGGCACCCGCACGCCGGTCGCCCTCGCACAGACGGCGATCACCCTGTCGAACCTGTCCGGAGGGCGGTTCCTGCTGGGGCTCGGCCCGTCCGGTCCGCAGGTGATGGAGGGCCTGCACGGGGTGCCTTTCGCCCGCCCCCTGGCCCGGGTGCGCGAGACCGTGGAGATCCTGCGGCAAGCGGTCGCGGGGGACAAAATCGCCTTCTCGGGCTCCGAGTTCGCCATCCCGCTGCCCGGCGGGGAGGCGGTGCCGATGCGCCTGTCCATGCGCGCCGAGCACCCCGTTCCCGTCTACCTGGCGGCTCTGTCGCCCGCCATGCTGCGGCTGACCGGCCGGGTCGCGGACGGCTGGCTCGGTACCAGCTTCGTCCCCGAGGGCGCCGCGGAGGCCTACTTCGCCCCCTTGGACCAGGGCCTGGCCGCCGCCGGGCGTGAGCGCGCCGGCTTCGACGTCTGCCAGGGCGCCGAGGTCGCGTTCGCCCGGGACGAGGAGGCGCTGGCGGCCATGGTCGCGGGCCGGAAGAAGGAACTCGCCTTCAGCCTGGGCGGCATGGGTTCCGCGTCGACGAACTTCTACAACCGTGCCTACAGCCGCCAGGGCTGGGCCGAGGTCGCGGCGGAGGTCCGCCGGCGCTGGCAGGCGGGCGACCGGGACGGTGCGGCCGACCTCGTCACCGACGAGATGGTGCTGGCCACCACGCTCATCGGCACGGAGGAGATGGTGCGGCGGCGCCTGCGCGTCTGGTGCGACGCCGGTGTGAACACGGTCCGCCTCTACCCGGCCGGCGAAACCCTCGACGACCGGCTCGACACGCTCGGCAGGGCGATCGAGCTGGTCCACGAGACCGAGGCCACCGGGGCGGGCGGGTAAGCTCCCCTGGCTG
>NZ_JBEOXI010000646.1:0-1875 GCF_040296465.1 Streptomyces sp. NPDC002130 | reverse complement strand
CCTCCGGCTGCGCCTGTCCGATCCGCGCGAAATCGCCGCCCTCAACTCCCTGCTCCGGCTGGGCGTTCCGGTGCGGCGGGGCCGACAACCCTTAAAGGCTGCTCATGTCTGCTTTTCGTGCACCCTATGGGGCCACCCGCCGGTGATGGGCGGGGCTAGGGCTTGACGCCCCACTCCCGCATTCTCGCGACGTACTGTCCGAGAAGTGCCGGTTCGTGTTGTGCGAGGAGCTGCTGATATGCCGACGGCAGGGCCAGTCCGTCCCGGAAATGTCGTTCCCGGAGGGTGCTGTGTACCCGGATTTTGCCGCGCTGGATCTTGTTGTGAAGCAACTGTTCTGGGGTGAGATGAGCGTTGCGCTCACGGGCTTTTTCTGCCAGGGTTGCGGTTGTTCGCATAGGGGTGACCTTCCGTGAGTGGAGGGTGGTCCTATGGGGTGCACGAATGTGCTCACACTGTGGAGTTCTCAAGGATCATGGGGGAGCGAATTTCACCCGACCAGATTCGGTGTCCGCACCCCAGCTGAGACTGGGGGGACTTACGGCCTTGCCGGCTGGCTTTCGTTGCCGGCTTCCAGTGGCCTTGTCAGTGAATGTCACTCACTGGCATGACCATAGTTTGCACTATGGGTACATAGTCTGTCAACACTTGGGTTAGATCCCAGGTCAAGGGTGGTTTGTCATGTCTCCAGGTGGGATCTAGGGGAGTGGCTACCCCCTGAGTGGTGGTCAGCCTGGACACTGCACTGGTGGCCCCCTGGTGGCCCCTGAGGGCTCATTTGCCCCTTGGGGTTCCCCAGGGGGCAGGATGGCACTTTCTGGCCCCCTAAGGGTAAATAGGGGGCACTATGACCAAATAGCCAGAATTAGCCCTGAGGACTTGACACACTATGCCCCCATAGTGTTACCTCAGTGCATGAAACCAGCTGCCCCACAACACAAAGGAGGTGAACCAATGCCAATCAAACAACACCCGGAAAGCCGACACGCCCACGCGATCCAGGCCTACCAAGCGATCCGAGACCTCGCCGACGCGCGAGCTCAACTCGACAAACTCCGCGCCGACGAAGGCCCGAGATACGAGGCCCAACTCGACGCCGTTGCCCGCGCCGAAATCGAACGCGTCCACTACGGCGACTACCCGGACACTCACAACCCGTTCTGGAACGCCGCCGACAACCCGTTCGGCAACGCCCCGCGTCGGCCCGAATGGTACGAGAACGACCCGGTAGGCGCCTGAATCAGGTGTCTACTATCCATCGCGACATCCGGTCGTCTACTATCCAACACAACACACAGAAACCGGATAGAATGGCAATGCCCCTGGCAGGGCGAACAATCCGAGAGGACACCCACAATGAACACCCCCAAAAACCGCAGAGCCCGGCACACATTCCGGCCCACCGACAACCGCGAACCCATCGCTGTCGAAACCCTCGCGAACCGCATCCACCGCGAAACGCCGTTGCAGTCGTTCAAAGCCGACCAGCGCGCCATGATCCACGCCGAAGCACGGCGCAGCATGATCGCCGCAGGCAAGGAGCTGAAACTGTGACCACCGCACTCGTCCGCAACGTCCACCTCACCGACAACGAACGAGCCGCGCTCACCGAACTCGGCATCGACACCAACCAGCGCGGCGTCGCCATCACCATCACCGCCGACACGTCCTGGCTCAACCTCACCGAGCCACACGCATGGATCGCCGATTGGCACACCGGCACCGACCACACCGATCGCGACGACAGCGGCACTCTCGACGAACTGCCCGAGCGCATTCAGGCAATCACCGACGACCCCGAGTTCAACCGGGAAGCCGGACTGTCCATCGAAATCTGCCGCTGGCACCTCTGGATCAACGGGCACCTGTCATGAG
>NZ_JBEOXI010000645.1:0-1880 GCF_040296465.1 Streptomyces sp. NPDC002130 | reverse complement strand
ATAACCACCGGTAGGTAGTCGTTCAGGGCTTGCTGCAGGTCGAGGTTCTCCGCTGGCGCGCCGCCGACGAGCGCGGACTCCGGTAGTTGTGCGCGTAGGTCACCGAGGATCGTGCCCATGGCCTCTGCGGAAGGGTCCACGGCAGGAAACGCTTGCAGCAGTGTGTAGTTCGAATCGTCTGTTGATGGTGTGGGCGGGGTGACCATCGAGATCCCGTCGACGCTGCTCGCTGCCGCGGCGGTAGCAGCCGCATCGGAAGACGGGACAACTATCTGCAGCGCGCCGGGTGCCCCGTCACCGAACTGGGCCTGAACCAACTCGTAACCTTGCCGAACGGGCGCATCGTCGGGAACGACAGCGATGGACGGCATTGCCACCTTCAGTCCCAGGACAGGTAAGGCCAGGGCGACGAGGATGCCGACGGAGACCAGCGCGAACGGCCATGGGTACTTGTGAAGCAATTCGCCCCACGCAGCGAACTTCGGGGATCGGTGCTGTTGGCGTTTCGCGTAAGGCAGGGATGCTGCGTTGACCTTGGGGCCGAGTGCGCCCAGCGTGGCCGGAAGAAGTGTCATGGTGGCGATCAGAACGAACGTGACGGCCAGCATGATGCCTACGGCCATGGTGCGCACGGCCGGTGCGGGAACGAGCAGCACTGCCGAGAGGCTGACCAGGACGGTAAGTCCGGACAGGAGCACCGCTTTGCCTGCGGTGTCCATGGTTTCGGCAACGGCTGCTCGTGGATCGGCCGTACGGAGGGCGTCGCGGAAGCGGGCGACGATGAACAAGGCGTAGTCGATGCCGAGAGCGAGGGCGAACATCATCGCGAAATTCATCGCCCATACCGAGATCGGTGTGACCTCGTTGAGCAGCACCAAACCGCCGGCGGAGGCGACGAGTCCGGCCACTGTGAGCAACAGCGGCAGCCCGGCAGCGACGAGGGAGCCGAATGCGAGCACCATGATCGCCAAAGTGACTGGCCAAGAGAATAGTTCAGCCTGAATCATCGCATCGTGGTTGGCTTTGTTGAAGTCGGACCACAACGCGGAGGATCCGGTGGGATAGACCTCGATACCGTCGCCGGAGAGTGCGGTCAGCTCGTCTTTGACATCGTCGACGGCTTTGACCATGTCGTCCGCGTTTGCGTTGGCGCCGGCGATGAGGATGCCGGTGTGGCCGTCGGGGCTGATGGTCATACCAGGCTGTGGGGCGATGACGGCACCGAACCGGGTGTCACCGTCGAACACAGCTGTGACGTCGATGAGTCTCTGCTGCACGGTGGGATCGTCGATCGACGCGGTGTCCGAATGGACCACCACCTGAACCGCGGCCGAGGAGTTCCCGCCGAAATGCTGTTGCGCGAGTTCACGGACCTGGACCGATTCGGATCCGTTGGCTTGCCACCCAGCACCCGCCAGTGACGAAAAAACCGACGGCGCTGCAGATCCGAGCGCGACAAGCGCGATCAGCCAGACACCGAACACCCATCGGCGGCGTGCGACCATCGCGCTTCCCAGGCGTCCGAGTATGCCGGGTGTAGATACGCGATCACGATCGTCACGACCGGTGGCCGTCACGGTGTCGGGCACAGACATAACTTCTCCTAAAATACGGGCTGGGGTATTCAAATGAGCGAGCTAGACCTCGGTAAACCTGACCCAATTGGAAGGTTAGGCCCTTGCACTCGCGACCGGGATTGGCGGCGAAACAGCGATCGCGAGGCGCTGGCGCCGATCGATAGGACCAACGGTCTCAGCAGAGCAGGTGCACTGCCGAGGCCGTGAAACATCCTTCGTGACGTCGTCGACATGTCGATCGCAACCTGCCCACGCGATCTTGTCGCATATCGGGCACGGGACGGGGTAACACATAGACAGTCC
>NZ_JBEOXI010000644.1:0-1886 GCF_040296465.1 Streptomyces sp. NPDC002130 | reverse complement strand
CGCGACACCGACACGGCGAGGTCCCCGTATCCGTCGGCGTTGAAGTCGGCGGGCAGCGCCCACTGGCTGGGCGCGACCTGGCTGGCGACGGCGGTGTCGGTGGGGGCGCTGTTCGGCGCCGGGGCGGGAGCGGCGTATCTGATGCGGCGAGAGCCGCGGACGTCGTAGTCCGGGCTCCGGCTCACCCCCACCCCGACCACCACGATCTGGAAGCGGCCGAGACATTGACGACGACGGCGTCGCGGGAAGCCTCCCGAACAGAACGGTTCACCTCCGCCGCGAGGCGGCACCCGCGGGCGATGCTGTGGGCCGCGGCAGGCGTGATCACTCTCGGGTTCCTCGTCGCCCTCCAGATCGCCGCGTACCACCTCGGCATACCGGGGCCGATCACCACGCAGGCACGCGAGGTGATCCACGCCCCCAAGTCCGGGTTCCTGCTCTACGCCAGCCTCGCGCTGACGATGGTGGTGCTCACCCGGCGGCAACGGCTCGTCGCCCTCGGCACCGCGATCGGCATCGACCTGGTGTTCCTGCTGGTCCGCTGGGCGATCGGCGCCTATCCCGACGAAGGCCATCCGTTCGGCAACGGCGCGCTGTGGGTGATCCTGGGCTGCGGGATCATCGCCCTCACCCGCCGCACCGGACCGGAACGCGTCCTGATGCTGAAGGGCGTGGGGCTGGGCCTCCTGCTGGTGACCGGCCGCAAGACCGGGGACACCTGGCTGCTGATCACGTCGAAGACCCGACCGCTGGTGCTCGACCCGTACATCGCCATGGCCGATCACGCGCTGGGCAACCCGTCGTGGCTGGCGGGCCGGCTCCTCAGGGCGAGCGGCCCGGTCGGCGAGCACGCCCTCGACTACGTCTACGCCCAGCTCGCGGTGGCCGCGGTGTGTGTGGCGCTGTACCAGCTGCGCAACGTGGCGGCCGAGCGGCGCTTCCCTCGCCACCACCTGGTGCGCACCTTCCTGCTGATCGGCGTGCTCGGGCCGGCCGTCTACATGATCTACCCCGTGGTCGGGCCGATGTTCGCCTACGGCCCCGAGGGCGGGCATTGGGCGGCGGCGAACCTGTGGCCGAACACCCTGCCGCCGATCAGCACCCCGTACGCGATGCCGTTCGACGGGATCACCCCGCGCAACTGCATGCCCAGCCTGCACACGGCGTGGGCCACCACGATCTTCATCCACTCCCGCCGGGGACCGCGCGCGCTGCGTCTCGCCGGCACGTTCTGGCTGATCGCCACCCTCGCCGCGACGCTGGGCTTCGGCTGGCACTACGGCGTGGACCTCATCGCCGGCGTGGTGTTCGCGTACACGGTCGAGGCGGCGCTGCGCACGTACGACCGCGGCTGGGACCGGGCGGGTCTCCGGCTGGTCGGCTACGGGACGGTGGTCTTCGCTGTGCTGCTCGCGTCCTACCGCTTCCTGCCGCTGGAGATGGCCGCGTACCCGTGGCTCTTCGCGCCTCTGCTCCTGCTGGCGATGGCCTCGGTGGTCTACGGCTACCGGCGGACCACCAGGCTGTGGGAGGCGAAGTCGATCCCCGCGCCGCGCCCCGAACCACAACCGGAACCGGCGGTCTGAGGCGCCGGGGCGTGGTCGGCCGGCTCGCCCTCCACGCCCGGGCTCGGGCCCGGCAAGCTCACCTTCCGCACCCGGGGCCGACGAGCTCACCCTCCACGCCCGGCTCGGGGCCCGGCAAGCTCACCGTCCACCCCGGGCCGACGAGCTCACCCTCCACGCCCGGCTCGGGGCCCGGCAAGCTCACCGTCCACCCCGGGCCGACCGACTCACCCTCCACGCCCGGCTCGGGGCCCGGCAAGCTCACCGTCCACCCCGGGCCGACGAGCTCACCCTCCACGCCCGGCTCGGGGCCCGGCAAGC
>NZ_JBEOXI010000643.1:0-1893 GCF_040296465.1 Streptomyces sp. NPDC002130 | reverse complement strand
GCCATGGCGCAACGCTTCGCGAATCGGGATCCGGTGAGCGTCAGCTAGCGAGCAACGCGTCCCGGGTCGCGTCGACGCAGCCACAACCGCCCTGCAGTTCAGCACAATCGATGGACAACGCATGGCGACTCGATGCCAGGTCGACACAGTTCACCCCGGTGCATTCGAGCGATCCGTCGACATGTCGCAGCAAAGAATCGTGGCAGTGATCGACATCCGAAACACAATCCGCGCACTGGATCTGACGCTCAGCGATCATTACTGCCACCTCTCTCGAAAACGATGACACAGGAATATCATCGACCTCCGACAGATCAGTTCCGTTCGACCTCGATGGGGTGACTGGCCAGCATCGCTACGGGCAGCGGCTGGCGTCGTAGCACCCGTGCCCAGACATCGACTCGGGGCGGCGTCAGCACATCCGACGGCAGTGAGCTGATCACCATCCAGTCTTCACGCTCGAGCTCCGAATCCAGCTGCCCCAGAGTCCAACCCGAGTACCCGGCAAAAATGCGGATCCCTTCGACCAGAGGAGCGATCACCTCCGGGTCCGAGTCCAGATCCACCATGACTACCTTGCCGTCCACCCGCCGCAGGCCGGCGACGCCGTCGATCCGTGCACCGTTTCGAGCGATTCCCAGGCAAAGCGCCGAGTCACGCTTGACTGGTCCACCGATGTACAGCGCCGAAGGATGCGCGGTCAACGGCGCCCACTGCGGCAACACGTTCTGCACGGCCGTCTCACTCGGCCGATTGACGACGACGCCCAAGCTCCCGGCGTCGTTGTGCTCGATCATGTAGATGACGGTGCGGCGAAATGCAGGTTCCGTGAGATCGGTCGACGACACCAACAAACTGCCCGGACGAACCTCCGGTTCTATCCAGGCCATTCGATCCTCGGGTTCTTCTGCGTGCGCCACAAAGACATCATCTCACCGACAACTGCGCGCGGAGGAACGAGACACAAGCGTGTTCAGGTCAGACCCGCCACATCGGCAAGTAGTGCCAAATGCCGCTCGAAAATCTCGCTCGCGTCGCTGAACGTATCGCTTCCGTACTGCCCGAACACCTCGAAGTTCACCGAACCGAACAGCGATACCCAGACGAGAGTTGCGCGCACGGCGGCATCCGGCGGCAGGTCGGTACCCAGTTCATTCCGCACTCCCTCGAGGTCCATTGCCAACGTGTCACTCAGGTCCGGACCCTCTCGCACCGTGAGTGCGCCCGCTCGATGTGCGGCGTCGATGATCCCGATCAGCCGGGTCACGACGAGAGTGCCAGGACCGGTGGTCTGCTCGCCCGGAGCGTCGTAACCGGGGACGGGGCTGCCGAACAGCAGACCGTAGCGGGCCGGTTCCCGGATCGCCCAACTCTGGACGGCACGTCCGAGAGCAACGAACTGCCCGCGAAAATCTTCTGCTGCAACGGCATTCACGGCAGCGTCCACTTCCGAGCCCAGTTCCGTGTACCCGTCCACCACCAGCAAGGTCAGCAGTTCGTCGCGACTGGCGACGTAGCGGTACACCGCTGAGGACACGACTCCCAGGTCACGTGCGACGGCCCGCAGAGACAAAGCTGCGGCGCCGACGGCAGCAAGATGCTCGCGTCCGATCCGGGTGATGTCCTGCAGCGTCTGTTCGCGCGCCCGCTCACGGGGAGTCCCAACCATGAGTCCATCTTGCCCCATGATCGAGAGCAGTATCAACAAAAGAGAGCACTGCTCTTGACAGCGCTGAGGCGCGGGTGCATTCTTGAAAACGAGAGCAGTGCTCTCAGTTCACCCGAAACGAGAAGGAGCACACCATGTCCCCCGGCGATGCCGAAGTGCTGGTCGAAGTGGTCGGTGGCGGAGCAGCGGGTGGAGCGGCGCAGGTTGTCCATGATGAAGTCCCG
>NZ_JBEOXI010000642.1:0-1894 GCF_040296465.1 Streptomyces sp. NPDC002130 | reverse complement strand
CTCCTCGACCGATCGGTTTCGGTCAGCGAGATCGCTACTGAACTCGGATACAGCGACCTCGCCAACTTCTCTCACGCCTTCAAACGCTGGACCGGACGCTCTCCGAAAGATTTCCGAAACCCGCCACTCTCGGACGACGCGGATTCGACGTAGATCCCACAGAACGCGGGGTCGAGATCGATGCCTCCGTTCGTCCGCGGACTGATCGATCTTCATCGCGGAGAGTTCGGAGACGTCGCCGCCGTGAGAACGAAGAGTTTGTGCAAACTCGAGTACGAACCACTTGTCACTCGACGGTGTCGGCCGGCACGCGTGTGGTCTCCGATTCGAGAAAGTCGACGAGTGCTTCCAACAGGCTGTCCGCGCGGATTTCGACATCAGCGAGGACAGAGTCCACGTCATCGAGAAGACCGTGGGCGTGTCTACGCGCAAGCGTTCCGCGTTCGTAGTAGCCGGGGTCGAGCACGACCCGCGGTACTGGATCCGATGCCGCGATCCGCTCCGGCTGTTGTGACCGCGCAGTGGGCTGCAGGCGGGTGGGCGCACGTCCGTCCAGGTGCGCTCGCACGATGCCGGCGACCGCACGCGACGTGAGCGGGGTCGCAGTCAACGGGGTGTGACCCCACCGGTCGATCGCAGTCGACAGCGGCTGTCGATCGGCCGAATCGACGTACCGGTCGTATCCTCCGATTCCGGTGCCGCCCACGGCATCGAGAGCGTCGGCGAGCATTCGGGTGCTCGGATACCGCGCGTGATGGCCGAGCACCTCCAACCAGCGCTGGTACACCATCCGCGGCGAGATACCCGTCCCCGTCAGTGCGAGGGAGGTGAGGATATGAACGCCGCGGCCTGAGTCGATACGAAGGGCGTCGATCCTCGGATCGGCGGTGACGTCGCATGCCCGCAGGGCCGCGATCTGGGTGTACGGCAGACCGGTCGAGGCAACGACCAGGACGAGGGCATCTCGCCGCGCGAACAGTGCTGACGGCCAACCGGATTCGGGGAGACGCGCGATGATTCCGCCGATCACGGCTGCCAGCTCGTGCAGGCGCGCCGTGCGCGCCACGTCCAGCGCAGCCCGGACAGCCTCCGCGCGCCCCGGAGGGGGTAACAGGTGCCGGGAATGGGCGGCGTCGATCACCGCGATCCGGCGGCGTTGGGTCGTCGACGCGGCGGGGTGCGCGTGGAGGAACCGAGCAAGTGACTCCGGAGAGGCCGCCAGTGGTGGTTCGTCATGGGCGGTGCACCAGTCCTCGAACAGTGACCACGTGTGCCGATCGCGCTTCGGCACCGCCGCGTTCGCGATATCCGCTGGCCGTATCGAACCGGCGCGGTCATCGTGGTCAGCATCTGCCTCGGTCGCCCCGTCGCCGCTCACAGATGCAGTCACGCGCCCGGTCATAGACCGAGTTCGGTGACCGCGTTGCCGACCAGAGGTGCGTGCTCGCGGGCATATGTTTCGACCATTGCGGGTGTGGTGTGCCCGGTCTGGCGCATGATCGTGTGCGCATCGGCACCGTTGCGAAAGGCTTGCGTGACGAATCCTGCACGCAGAGAATGCCCGCCGAATTGGGCGACGGTGTCGGGGTCGTATCCAGCTCGAGTAGCTCGTCGACGGATCGCCGCATGTACCGCAGCCCCGGACAGCGGCGTATCGGAGATGTTTCCGTTCTTGCGGACAGACCGAAACAGAGGGGACCGTTTCTCGGCTGCAGGAAGGGTGCCGAGGCAGATATGAGACTCGAATTCCACTGCGCGAGAGAGCAGTCGAATGACCTCGACTCTGCCCCCGGAGTCGAACGCGGCGACGACCTGAAGCCACCGCACCCACGCACAGACCGGACATGACTCGTGGCGGCCAGTGAACGGTAATGCCTTCACTGCACCGGCACCG
>NZ_JBEOXI010000641.1:0-1896 GCF_040296465.1 Streptomyces sp. NPDC002130 | reverse complement strand
AGCAGGAACTGGCAGTACCGACCCTGCAGGGTGAGCTGGTGTGGTGCCAGCTCTTCAGTGAGCCCGGTGCTGGTTCCGACCTCGCGTCATTGTCCACGAAGGCCGAAAAGGTCGACGGCGGTTGGAAGATCACCGGCCAGAAGATCTGGACCACGGTTGCGCAGTTCTCCGACTGGGCAATGCTGATCGCCCGTACGGACGCCACCAAGCCGAAGCATCAGGGCATCACGTACTTCGTGCTGGACATGTCGACGCCGGGCATCACCGTCCGACCGCTGCGTGAGATGACGGGCTCGGCGCTGTTCAACGAGGTGTTCCTCGACGACGTGTTCATCCCCGACGAGAACGTGGTCGGCGAGGTCAACGACGGTTGGAACGTCGCGCGTACGACGCTGGCCGGCGAGCGCGTCGCGCTGAGCCAGAAGATGGAGGCGTACGCCTCGGACTCCGATCTGCTGAAGTTCGCGAAGTCGGCAGACCTGAGCCCGATCGGACGCTACCGCGTCGGCGAGCTGGTGGCCGAGAGCCAGGCGATCGACCTCATCGGCTCTCGCGTTGTGCTCAAGCAACTTTCGGGCATCGACGTGAGCACAACGTCGAGCGTCGGCAAGCTGTTGGCGATGAAGATCAGCCAGTCGATCGCCGAGTTCGTCGTCGCCGAACTGGGTGCTGCCGGAGCGGTCAGCATCCCAGGTCAGCCCAGCGACAAGGCGATGGAGCAGCTCATTTCGGGACGTGCCACCACCATTTACGGCGGCACAACCGAGGTGCAGCTCAACGTGATCGGTGAGCGCATGCTCGGGTTGCCGCGCGACTGACAGTATTGACCGGGTGGGGCTCAGTCCTGGATTCTTCTCCAGGGCTGAGCCTCTTCCAGTTCGAAGGCCAATTCGAGGAGCGTGCGCTCATCGCCGAGATCGGCGGAGAAATGCGAAGCCAACGGCAAACCGTTGCTGGTCTGATGCAGCGGTAGCGAAATCGCGGGGCCGCCGGAGATGTTGTTGAGCGGGGTGAACGACGTGTACGCGATCAACTTGTCGAAGAGTTCCTCGAAAGGCTGAGCGGGGGAGAGGTATCCCAGCTCGGGGGTGGTGCGCGCGCATACGAATACGCGGAACCACGTGCGATGCCCACTCGACTGCGTCGAGCAGCCGGTCCCAATCCGGGGCACGATCGAGAACCTCGACCGCAACGATCGGTGAGCGCAGTTGCGGCTGCGCCTCTTCCATCCGCCACATTCCCGTCTCGAAGTCGGACATCGTGCGGTTCGCCCCCCAGGCAACCGCGGAAAGGTCGACGTCGACCGCGCTCGGAGGAACAAATGGATTGCTGTTGGCCATACGTCAAGAACTCCCTCGGTCTGCGGATCCACCCCGCGCATCTCTGCTTCTCAGTGTGGACCCGTGACCGTGGGCGCGTCCCGGTTTCGGTGTCAGCCGACAGGTGTGACGTTCGTCAGTTAAGGGCTAATCGGACATGACTGGAAATTCGACCAGCGCTCACGCAGTGACACCGACGGCTTTCAGAGCTATCTCGCGATAGAGAACACTGACTTCGCGCGGAGTCTGCGGTCCGTCGAGTCGATACCAGAGGACGACGGACTGACACATGCCCAGCAGTGCGCGGCCCGTTCCGGTGATGTCGGGGACCGTGAACTCACCGCTCTGGACGCCGGCCGTCAGTACGTCGACGAGTAGGTTCTCGAGCTTCTTTCGTTTGGCGGCGTAGCTCTTTCGTTCCGCTTCCTCGAGGTACCGCAGTTCGGAATCGAGGAAGGCTATGTCGGAGCGACTGGTCATGTGCAGAACACACGCCTCGATGAGATTGCCGAACTGCGCCGTCGGCGACGGTCCGGCAGCGTCGACCGCAGCGCTCGCGCGTGCGGTGACGTTCTCG